>NZ_JBPQTP010000073.1:0-33756 GCF_051386395.1 Micromonospora sp. URMC 106 | reverse complement strand
GCGGGGCGCCGCCCCACCACCCGCCGGCGGTCCGTCGGCCGGCGCCCCGCCGGCCGGTCCGGCGACCGACGGGCCCGAGCCCGAGGAGGTACCGTGACCGTCGACCGTGGACTCGACGTCGTCGACTTCCACCTGCACTTCCGCATCGGCGCCGACGAGACGGTCCGGGGCTGTGAACACGCCGCGGGCATGCACCCCGGCGGCGAGCACGAGCGGGCGGTACGCGCCGCCGGCTCCGCCCCGTACGCCAGGCAGTGGCGGCAGGCGTGGGGCTTCCCCGACCCGGAGCCCCCCGCGCCCCGGTGGCAGGACGAGGCGGACCGGTGGGCCGAGGAACTGCGCGCGGTGAACATCCGCCGGGCGGTCTTCGTCACCGGCGGCGGCAACGACACCGTCGCCGACGTGGTGGACCGCCACCCCGACCTGCTGCTCGGCTTCGCCCACCACGACCCGTACGGCGCGGACGCCGCCGCCGAGCTGGAACGCGCGGTGGTCGAGCGCGGCCTGCGCGGGCTGAAGCTCTTCGCCCCGCTGCTGCGCGGTCCGCTCGACGACGAGGCCCTCGACCCGCTCTGGGGCACCGCCCAGCGCCTCGGCGTGCCGGTGCTGATCCACATCGGCCACTACGGCAGCGCCGGCGGCCTCTCCCACGGCCGGTACGGCGGCCCGGACGAGCTGGCCCGGATGGCCCGCCGCTTCCCGGAGTTGGCGGTGGTGGTGCCGCACTTCGGCGTCCAGCACGTGCAGGACCTGCTCTTCGCCGCCTGGGGCTGCCCGAACATCCACGTCGACACCTCGGGGTCGAACCAGTGGGTGCGCTGGATGCCGTACAAGCTGACGCTGGAGGACCTGTTCCGGCGCTGCTACGAGACCATCGGCCCGCACCGGATCGTGTTCGGCAGCGACTCGTCGTGGTTCCCGCGCGGCTACGTCACCCGCTACCTCGACGACCAGCTGCGGATCTGCCGCGAGCTGGGCCTGCCCGACGACCACCTGCGCGCGATCTTCGCCGGGAACGCCGAGCGCCTGCTCGGCCTGGACCGCTGACCGGCTGACGCCCGGGCGCGGTGTACGGCCGCGCCCGGCACGGAAGGAAGTAGAGAACCGTCATGAGCACACCCGCGCTGACCACCTACCAGCGGCACCACCTGCGGCCGACCTACGACCACCACGTCGGGTACCTGTTCCCGGCGATGGTGCGCGCCAGCCAGGCGCACGTGGTGATGCTGACCGAGCAGGGACTCGTCCCCGCCGAGCGGGGCGCCCGGCTGCTGCGCGGGCTGGCCGAACTGCGCGCCGACACCACCGGTGCGCCGGAGTTCGACGGCACCTTCGAGGACACCTACTACCTGATGGAGAAGCGGCTGGCGCAGGCGTGCGGCATCCCCACGTCCGAGCTGGACGTGCAGATGGCCCGCAGTCGCAACGACCTCGACGCCGGCGTGTTCCGGATGCTGCTGCGCGACCAGCTGCTCGGGGTGCTCGACCGGGTCCTCGCCGCCGGCGCGACCGCCCTGGACTCCGCGCACCGGTACGCCGACGTGGTGATCACCGGCTACACCCACCGCCGGCCGGCCCAGCCCACCACCATCGGGCACGCCCTCGCGGGCTACGCCGAGGCCCTCGCGGGGGAGGCCGTCGCGTACGCCGACCTGATCGAGACCCTCAACACCTCGCCGCTGGGCTCCTGCGCGTTCGCGGGCACGGACCTGGACATCGCCCCGGCCCGGGTGGCCGAGCTGCTCGGCTTCGACGGCCTGGTCACCAACTCCTACGAGGCGGTGGCCGGCGCCGACCACCTCGTGCGGGTCGGCACCCTCAACGCCCAGGCCCTCGCGACCGGCGCCCGCCTGGCCCGTACGCTGATGGACTGGCTGAGCTGGCGCTGGGTGACCACCCCCGGCGACTTCACCCAGGGCAGCAGCATCATGCCGCAGAAGCGCAACCCGGTGGTGCTGGAGCACCTCGTGTCGATGGCCGGGGCCGCCGCCGCCGACGCCGCCTCGGTGCTCAACAACGTCGGCGCGGCCTGGTGGGAGGACTCCAACAACGCCACCACCGACGTGCAGGTCCGGCTCTGGGAGAGCAACGACCGCGCGGACCGGTTCTTCGCCCTGCTCGGGGGCTTCCTCGCCGAGATCGAGCCGCTGGAGCCGCCGTCGGCCGAGGAGATCGTCGCCTCCGGCGCCACCACCACCGCGGCCGCGGACGCGCTGACCCGCCACGGGGTGCCGTTCCGGGCCGCCCACTCGGTGGTCGGCCGGCTGGTCCGCGGTGGCGCCCCGGACACCTGGACCGCGCAGACCGTCCGGGCGGCCGCCGAGGGGATCGCCGACGGGCTGACCGACGCGGCGGTCGCCGACCTGATCGCCGCCGCCGTACGTCCCGAGCTGGTGCTCGACCGCGCCCAGGTCGACGGCCCCGGCACGGGCGCCGTGCGGGCCCAGGTGGCGGTGCTGCGGGGCACCTTCGAGACGGTCGCCGGCCGGCTGTCCGCCGTCCGGGACCGGCTGGCCGCCGCCGACGAGGCGCTGGACGCGGTCGCCGCCGAGCGGGCGGGCCGATGAACGCGCGCGGCGCGGCGGTCGTGGCCGCGGGGACGGCACGGTGAGCGTGCGGCTGGCCGGTCGGGCCGCCGAGACCGCGCCGGTGGCCGGCGACGCGGGCGTGCTGCTCGGCATCGACTTCGGCGGCACCAAGATGGCGGTCGGGGTGGCCGACGGCGAGGGCCGGCTGCTGGCCCGCGAGCGGGTCCCGACGCACGCCGAGGAGGGCGCCCCGCAGGCCCTGGAGCGGGCGCTGGAGCTGGCCGCGAGGCTGGTGGGGGAGGTCGGCGCGCCGGTCGCCGCGGCCGGGATCGCCTCGCCCGGCGTGGTCCGCCCCGACGGGATCGACCTCGCCCCGAACGTGCCCGGCTGGGATCGGCTGCGGCTCGCCGACGCGGTCCGGGACGCGTTGGCGGTGCCGGCGGTCGCGGTCGACAACGACCTGAACGCCGCCGCCCTGGCCGAGCTGCGGATCGGCGCGCTACGCGACGCCGACCCCGGCCTGGTGGTCGGCCTCGGCACCGGGGTCGCGGCGGCGGTCACCGTGCGCGGCGCGGTGCTGGCCGGTCACCGGGGCGCGGCCGGCGAGATCGGGTACGCCGTGGCCGGCGGCCCGTGGCCGGGCACGATGCTGGAGCTGGACTTCTCCGGCCGGGCGCTGGACGGGCTCGCCGACTCGCTCGGCCTCGCGGGCGGCGCGCCGGGGCTGGCCGCCGCCGCCGAGGACCCCGGCCCGGCCCGGGACGCGCTCACCGCCCGGGTGGACGAGCTGGCCCGGCACCTGGTCACCTGCTGCCTGCTGCTGGACCCGCAGCGGGTGGTGCTGGTCGGCGGGGTGGCCGGCAACGGGCTGATCCGTAACCTGCTGGGGGAGCGGCTCGCCGCGGTCCTGCCGTACCCGCCGGAGGTGCTGCTGTCCCGGTTCGCCGACGACGCCGCGCTGCTCGGCGCGGTCATCCTCGCCCGCGAGGCGGTCCCCACGCCCCGGTGAACGTCCGCACGGCCCGTGCCGCCCCCGCCCCGTGCCGTCCGGGCGCGGGCCGGGGACGGCCACCGCCGGTTGTCGGCGCCCCCCGGTAAGGTGCCGCCCGTGACGCACACCGACTGGTCCGACGTACGCGGACGGCTCGCCCGGCTGGCCGCCCACCCCGGCGGCGACGGGGTCTTCGGTGCCCCCACCCATCGCTGGACGCTCGAGCCGCCGCTGCGCGCCGGGGAACTGGCCGAGTTGGAGGGGCAGTTACGGGTCGAGCTGCCCGAGGAATACCGGTCGTTCCTGCTCACCGCCGGTCGGGGCGGGGCCGGTCCGGCCTACGGGGTGTTCCCGCTGCGCAGGGTGGACGGGCGCTGGGCGTGGGAGGGCGACGGCGCCAACCTCACCGATCGGGAGACGCTGCACCAGCCGTTCCCGCACACCGAGGCGTTCAACCCGGCCGACGGGCTGCCCGAGCCTCCCGACGAGGACGACTACGACACCGTCGAGGCGTTCACCGAGGCCGAGGACGCCTACTGGGCACTGCGCGACAGGCTGCTCTGCGTCCCCGAGCACTCGATCGGGCTGCTCTACCTGTGCCACCTCGGCTGCGCGAACCGCGAGGCGCTGGTGGTCAGCGGCCCCGCACGCGGGCAGATGTGGGCCGACGACACCGCCGACGACGGCGGCTTCCGGCCGCTGCTCGACGACGACGGCACGCCGGTGGGGTTCGCCCGCTGGTACCGGCGCTGGCTCGACGAGGCGGACGCCGCCGTCCTCGGCTGACGCGCGGCGGGCCCCGGCGGGGGGCGGTGGAAGTGTCGGAGGTGGCGGTTACGTTCGCGCCATGACCGCCCCCGGAGACGTGCCGCCCGAGTTCCTCGACCGGCTGCGGCCCATCTGTCGCGAGCTGCCCGAGACCTATGAGGAGCCGGCCTGGGTGGGCGTGCGCTGGCGGATCCGCAAGCGGACCTTCGCCCACGTGCTCACCGTCGACCCCGGCCACCAGACGGCGTACGCCCGGGCGGCCGCGACCGACGAACCGGCCTGCGTGCTGACGTTCCGCGCGCCCCTCGACGAGGTCCACGCGCTCGTGGCCGGCGGCCACCCGTTCTTCAAGGCGGACTGGGGCGCCGACGTCATGGGCATGGTGCTCGACGAGGGCGTCGACTGGGCCGAGGTCGGCGAGCTGCTCACCGAGAGCTACCGCCTCCTCGCCCCGAAGAGACTCGCCGCCCAGCTCACCGGAGCGGCCGGGCGGCCCTGAGGCGGCCACGCCCCGCCCGGCGGGCCGGGTGGCACCCGACCCGGGCGCCCACCCCTGCCCCGGCGGAGCCGGCCGCGTACGCCTCCCGCCCGCACGCGGCGACCGAGGGACGTCTTGGTCCGCGTGCGGCGCCCTACGCCGCCGTCGCCCTCGGCGCGGCCGGCCGGGCGCGGCGGGCCGGCACCGCGGGCAGACCACCGTGCCCGTTGCCGCTGTCCGCCTGCCCGTCGGTGGACGGCTGGGCGGATCCGGTCCGGGCCACGCGCAGCGCGAGCTGGGCATTGTTCCACGCCGGGCAGGGCCAGGCCTGGCCCGTGCAGAGCAGGTTGCGGCAGCCGCCGTCCCCGTCCGGTTCGTGGGCGTCGGCCACGCCCAGGGCAAGCTTCCACAGCAACGGGTCGGTCACCTCGTCGGGACGGTCGTCCTGGTGATCGGACCGGTCGGTGTTGGCGTCGGACACGAGTGATCCCCCCTTGAGCGCAGGTGCGACCCCCACCATTCTCCAGCCGCGGGGTCGCTCAAACCTCTGTGTCGTCGTCGCGTGGCGGGCTCCCCGGTCGAGGGCGGCACTGCGGGGGATTGACAGACCACTTTGGGCACGCTGAGGATTGGCTCAGTCCACCGACCGTCACCGAAGCCGCCTCCCGTCCACCAGCTCGACGATGTGTCCGCAGCTCGGCGACGCGGGCAGCGTCGGTCCGCCGCAACCGGACACCCACCACCTTCCTTCCACCGGGTCGTGACGCCGCAGCGTGGCGCGCGACCGACGGGGCGGAGCCGCGTACCCCGGGCGGGCCCCTCGGCCGTCTCATTCGGTCACGTGCCGAGAAACAGAAGGGTCGACAGATGCGTGATCCCCTAGGTTCCCGGTGGCGACGCCGCCTGCCCCTCCCCGCCGCGCTGGCCGGGGCCATGGCCGTGGTGCTGCTGGTCAGCCCGGCCTCGGCCACCGCGCCGGTCGCCCCACCCTCCGTCGACCTGGTCCGGGCCGGCGACGAGGAGGCGAACGTCGTCGAGGTGCTGCTCGCCGACACCGCCCAACTGGACGCCCTCGTCGCCACCGGCGTCGACCTCGACCACCACGTCTCCCGCACCGAGGACGGCGTCGTCGCGCACGCGGTCGTCACCGCCAGCGAGGCCGCGACGCTGACCGCCGCCGGCTTCCGGCTCGGCGAGGTGCTGCACCGGCCCGCCGACGCCCGAAAGCGGGTGGCGGAACGCGAGGCGACCATCGCCGGGCACGCCGCGCAGAACCGGCAGTTCGCCGCCGCCGCTGCCGACCCGACCGCCCCGGACGTCTCCGACGTCAAGATCATCCGGGCGGACTACTACACCTCCGGCGCGGAGAAGATCCTCTCCGTCGAGGCGAAGTGGGCGCAGGGCCAGACGGCCGCGACCCCCCTCACCGTCGAGCGGGACAGCGGCCCGGGAACCGGGTTCGGCTCCGGCGGCACGCAGACGATCTCCCGCTTCGTCGACGCCGGCGTCTACCTGTACCACCGCGGCGCCGCCACGGTGACCAGCCGTCCCGACCGGATCCGGATCACCAGCCCGACCGGAGACGTGGCCGTCGCCACGGTGAAGGAGTGGCTGCCGACCCCGGGCACCGGCCCGGAGGGACCGGGCTACCAGAAGGACTTCGTCACCAGCTACCTGACGCCCACCGAGCTGTACGCGCGGATCCACCAACTGGCCGCCGAGTTCCCGCGGCTCGCCGAGATCGTCGAACTGCCGTACAAGACCAACGGCTACCGGCGGCACGCGCAGGCGGTGTTCGGCACCGCCACCGCCAGCCGGGTGGCGGTGGACTCCCTCGCCTGGGGCCACCGGGGCGGCAACGACCTCTCGGTGGAGATCCTCGACCCGGGCGCGGCGAACGCCCCGCTGTCGGTGACCGTCACCGGCACGGCGATCCGCGTCGCCCTGGCCACCGACGGCGCCGGCGCGGTGAGCAGCACCGCCGCCCAGGTCGTCGCGGCCCTCAACGACCGGGCCGGGACGCTGGTCCGGGCGTACACCTACCGGGGCAGCCCGGGCACCGGCGTGGTCGCGCCGGCCGCGCGGACGCCGCTCAGCGACGGGCTGAGCGCGCCAGCCAGCGTCTCCCGGGAGCCGCACCCGGTGTACGCCATCCGGATCGGCAAGCACCGCGACGGCTCGAAGCTGGGCGTGCTGGCATACGCGCAGGAGCACGCCCGGGAGTGGGTCCCGCCGCTGGTCACCATCGAGACCGCCGAGCGGCTGCTGCGCAACTACGCGCACGACGGGCAGACGAAGCAACTGCTCGACAACCTCGACATCTGGATCGCCCCGTCGGTCAACCCCGACGGCGGCCACTACTCGTTCTACGACTTCAACTCCCAGCGCAAGAACATGACCAACCACTGCCCGTCGACCGGGGCGGCCGACTTCCTCGCCCGCAACTCGTGGGGCGTGGACAACAACCGCAACTACACCGAGTACAGCCTCTTCGACGGCTACTCCGGCGCGTCGGCGAGCTGCACCAGCGGCACGTACGCCGGCCCGAGCGAGCTGTCCGAGCCGGAGAACCGCAACCTCGACTGGCTGGCGGCCCGCCCGAACATCAGGTTCTCGATGAACTTGCACTCCTCCGGCAACTACTTCATGTGGTCGCCGGGGGCGTACGCCCTGCCGGACCGGGTCTCCGCGCCGCGGCCGACCCTGGCCGAGGAGTCCGCGTTCTGGGGCGCCTCCTCGCGGATCCTGACCGCCATCAAGCGGCACCGCAACATGGCGGTCACCCCGGCGCGTACCGGCCCGATCTCCGACGTGCTCTACTCGGCGGCCGGCAACTCCGGGGACATGCTCTGGTACAGGTACGGCATCTACGCGTGGAACTTCGAGGTCGGCACCTCGTTCCAGCCGGAGTGGGACGAGGCGCACGCCGAGACGATGGAGTTCGCCAACGGGCTGGTCGAACTGATGCGGGTGGCGCGCGACTTCGCCAGGGACAAGGCGCGACCGCACAGCACGCTGGCGGTCGCGCCGAGCGCGACGCCGGGCATGGTGAACGTGACGTTCTCCACGAGCGAGCCGGCGGCGGTCTTCTACACCCTCGACCGGGGCGCCCCGACGTACGCGTCGACGCTCTACGGCTCCGCCGGCATCCGCGAGGGCGGGGAGACGCTGACCGTCCCGGCGGGAACCACGGTCCACTGGTTCTCGGTGGACTCGGCCGGCAACGTGGAGAACAACTACCGCCCCGACGGCAACGGCAGGAACTACCGCAGGGGCGAGGCCGTCCTCCCTGCCGGCTGAGCTCGTCCGGCCGGTACCGATGGCCCGTGGTGCCGCTGCCGCGCAGCCGGAACGGCGCGGACCACCCCCGGGTGGCCCGCGCCGTTCCGCCCTACCGGCTGCCGGTCCGGCGATCGGCGGGTTGTGGCAGGTGAGCAGTCGGCTACCCGTCGCGTTGCCGATCCCCGAAGCGCGAGACGACGAACGTCACCGGCGGCGCCGCGGACCGCCGTCACGACCACCGCCCGGTCTCCGCGTCGATCAGTCCGGTAGCAGCGGCATCTCCAGGCCCGGCGCGCGACCCAGCAGCACCGCCCGGGTGAGCGCCCCCGACCCGAACCGGTCGCGGACCGCGTCCACCGCCGCGTCCAGGTCCGCCCCCGGATCGCGGTCGAACGGCAGCGGCGGCTGCACGGGCGCGTCGTCCAGGTTCCCGACCGACACGCCGATCAGCGTCACGCCGCGCCGCTCGATCTCGGGCAGCGCGGCGCGCAACAGCGCCCGCGCCGCGCCGAGCAGCGGGGTCGTGTCCGCGGTCGCCTTGGCCACCGTGTGCGAGCGGGTCGCGCGGGTGTAGTCGCCGAACCGCAGCCGCAGCGTGACCGTCCGGCCCGCCCGCGCCGCCGCCCGCATCCGCCGGGTCACCCGGTCGACCAGACCGGCGAGGATCGCCTCCAGTTCGGCGGGGGAGTGCGGGGTGCCGCCGAGGGCGTGCTGCGCGCCCATCGACCCGCGCCGGCGGCCGACCTGCACCGGCCGAGGGTCGCGGTTGTGCGCCAGGGCGTGCAGGTGCCGGCCGGCACCCGTGCCGAGCAGCGAGACCAGCGTCGCCTCGCCGAGGCGGGCGACCTGCCCGACGGTCCGGATCCCCCGCTCGCGCAGCTTCGCCGCCGTCACCGGACCGACGCCCCACAGTCGCTCGACCGGCAGCGGATGCAGGAACGCCAGTTCCTCGTCGGGCGGGACGACCAGCAGGCCGTCGGGCTTGGCGACGCCGCTGGCCACCTTCGCGAGGAACTTCGTCCGGGCCACGCCCACGGTGATCGGCAGGCCGACCCGCGCGCGCACCTCCCGGCGCAGGTGGGCGGCGATGTCGGCGGGCGGCCCGACCAGCCGCCGCAGCCCGCCGACGTCGAGGAACGCCTCGTCGATGGAGAGCCCTTCCACGACGGGGGTGGTCTGCCCGAAGATCTCGAACACCGCGCGGCTGGCCGCCGTGTAGGCCGCCATCCTCGGTGGTACGACGACCGCCTCCGGGCAGAGCCGGCGGGCCTGCCGGCCGCCCATCGCGCTGTGCACGCCCCGGGCCTTCGCCTCGTAGCTGCACGCGAGGACGACGCCGCCGCCGACGATCACCGGTCGGCCGCGCAGGCGCGGGTCGTCCCGCTGCTCGACCGACGCGTAGAACGCGTCGAGGTCGGCGTGCAGGATGTTGGCCTCGCGCGACACGAACACATGTTCGCACGGAACGGCCCGCGGGTGTCACTGACCTGCCCGAACGTCACGTCGGTCGGTTACCGCCGGGGTGCCGTGGCGGTCCGGCGGGCACGACGGCCGCCCGGGCCGTCGTCCCCCGCCGGTCGTGCGTCTCAGGCGACGCGCGGGGCCGCGACGATCGGCAGCGGCCGGTGGTGGGCGGGCCGCGTCACCTCGCCGGTCTGCTCCGCGGGCGACGCCGCCGACGGGCGAGCGGCGGCGTCCGGCGTCGGTGGCCCGCCCAGGGCGGCGTCAGCCGGCGGCGCGGCGGCCGGGGCCACCGCGGTGATCTCGGTGAGCAGCGACATGAGCCGCGGCAGGTCGTCGGCGGCCATCCGGAAGGATCCCCGGCAGACCGTGCCCGCCCAGAGGGACAGCACCACAGCGCCCCGCTCGGGGTGCCAGCTGAGCCGCATCGTCCGGTCGCTGCCGCGGATGTCGGTGAACAGGTCACCGAGCCTCGGCATCGGCAGTACCTCTCCCATAGTCCGATGATGCCGGACGAGCGACGTGCGGGGAAGGCGCGCCGGCGCCCTACAGCTCGTCGAACGGCTTCGCGTAAGCGAACTCGCCCCGGATCGACGGCCGCCAGGCGCTCAGCGTGCGCGCCATGAAGAACTGCGGCCCCCACGGTCGGGGCGGGGTGACGCCGAGGTCGACGGCGGGGCGGAACCCGAAGCGGGGGTAGTAGCCGGGGTGCCCGAGCAGCACCACCAGGGGTTCGTCGAGCGCGTCGGCCGCGCCGAGCACCGCGTGCATCAGGGCGGAGCCGGCGCCGCGCCGCTGCCAGGCTGGCAGCACGCCGAGCGGGCCCAGCCCCACCGCGACCGGTTCGCCGGCCACCCGGCCCCGGGTGCCCACCACGTGCCCCACGACCTGCCCGTCGTCGTCGACGGCGACGAGGGATAGGGCGGGCAACCACCCGGCGTCCGCCCGCAGCGCCTCCACCAGCCCCGCCTCGACGGGTACGGCGTCCGGCTTGTCGGGGTCGGCGAAGGCGGCGAGGTGCACCGCCCGGACGGCGTCGACGTCGGCGGGGGTCTCGCGTCTGATCAGCACCGCGCCACGATAGGCGGGGCGGGCCGGCGGCGCGCGCGGTTATCGGCCCGTCCGCTCACGCCGTGGCCCGGTGCCGCCGGGCGCGGCTGCGCACGAGCTGGTGCAGCGCGCCGCGCGGACGACGAGGGCGACGGCCAGAAAGACGGCCGCCGCCGCCAGCATCAGGACCCGGAGCGACGACGGGGACATCGACATCTCCGCGATGCTGGTGCGGACGGGGCGGGTCAGGGCAGCGCGGTCGGCGAGGGCGGGGCGGTGCCGCCCTGCGGCGCCTCCGCCGTCATCAGCCGGGCGATCTCCGCCCGGTCGGCGACGGACGGCAGGCCCCAGTCGGGACGGTAGCCGTACACCTCGTGCAGCGGGTGGGAGGCGGTGCGGCCGTCGAGGACCTCGATCGCGTCGGTGTCGATCAGGCCCGGGTGCTCGACGCCGCACGCCTCGGCGACCTTGACCAGGTCCCGGCGCAGGGTCCGGATGTAGTTGGCCGCGCGGACCGACTTCCGGGCCGGGTCCAGTCCCCGGGCGAGCCACGGGTTCTGCGTGGCGACGCCGGTGGGGCACGTGTCGGTGTGGCACTTCTGGGCCTGGATGCAGCCGATCGCCAGCATCGCCTCCCGGCCGACGTTGACCATGTCGCAGCCGAGCGCGAACGCCACCACGGCGTTGTCGGGCAGGCCGAGCTTGCCGGCGCCGACGAAGACCACCCGCTCGTGCAGGTCGCGTTCGGCGAAGACCTTGTAGACCCGGGCGAAGCCCTGCTGGAACGGCAGCGACACCGAGTCGGTGAAGATCAGCGGCGCGGCGCCCGTGCCGCCCTCGCCCCCGTCGACGGTGACGAAGTCGACCCCGCGTCCCGTGTCGCGCATCAGGGTGGCCAACTCCTCCCAGAAGCCGAGGTCGCCCACCGCGGACTTGATGCCCACCGGCAGCCCGGTCTCGGTGGCGAGCAGTTCGACCCAGTCGAGGAGGCTGTCGCAGTCGGAGAACTCGGCGTGCCGGGACGGACTGACGCAGTCCCGCCCCCGCGCGATGCCCCGGGTCGCGGCGATCTCCGCGGAGACCTTGGCGGCCGGCAGGAGGCCGCCGAGGCTGGGCTTGGCGCCCTGGCTGAGCTTGATCTCCAGCGCCCGCACGGGCGCGCCCGCGACGAGGTCCTTGAGCCGGTCGAGGTCGAAGCGGCCCTGCTCGTCGCGGCAGCCGAAGTAGGCCGTGCCGATCTGGAAGACCAGGTCGCCGCCCTTGCGATGATAGGGGGAGAGCCCGCCCTCGCCGGTGTTCTGCAGGCAGCCGGCCAGCGCCGCGCCCCGGTTGAGCGCCTCGACCGCGTTGCCGGAGAGCGACCCGAAGCTCATCCCGGAGATGTTCACCACCGACTCGGGCCGGAAGGCGCGGGCGCGGCCCCTCGCGGCGCCGAGCACCTTCGCGCACGGCAGCCGCACGTCGTGTCCGGCGCTCGGCGTGGACGGCGGGACGGCCCGGCCGAAGGTGCGGTGTTTGATGATCGGATAGCCGGGGGTGAACTCGATGTCGTTGTCGGTGCCGAAGCCGAAGTAGTTGTTCTGCTGCTTCGCCGACGCGTACACCCAGCGGCGCTGGTCGCGGGTGAACGGGCGTTCCTCGTTGTTGCCCGCGACGATGTACTGCCGCAGCTCCGGCCCGATCGACTCCAGCAGGTAGCGGGCCCGCCCGAGGACCGGGAAGTTGCGCAGCAACGCGTGGTCGCGCTGGATCAGGTCGCGCGCGGCGAGGGCCGCGACGGCGGCGACGGCGGCGGGTACGGCTCGGCTTGCCCACTTCATGCCCGCCACTCTTTCCGCGATCGCCTCCCGCCAAACGGGCCGGGCGCCCGCTCCGTCGCCTCGATGCCCGCCGGCGGGTACGAGACCGGGCGCCCGACGGGTTCAGCCGTGCGCCGGCCGGCGGCGGACGACCAGCAGGGCGATGTCGTCGGTCGGCTGTTCGGTGGCGAGGGCCGCCATGACGGTCGCGCAGACCTCCTCGGCGGGCGCCGGCCGGACCACGTCGAGGAGTTGCTCGACGCCGACGTCGATGACCTCGCGGCGGCGTTCGACGAGCCCGTCGGTGAAGCAGGCCAGGACGGCCCCCGGGGGTAGGTCCACCACGGTCTGGCGCCGGGCGTGCGAGCGGCGGCCGGTGCCCAGCGGCGGGTCGACGTGGGCCGGGACCTGGGCGCCCGGCCGGCCCGGGACGGCGAGGACGGGCCGCAGGTGCCCGGCCGTGGAGAGCCGGATGGTGGTCCGGTCGGGGGAGATCATCGCGTAGAGCGCGGTGGTCAGGCTTCCCGCCTCGAAGTGCGAGACCTTGCGGTCCAGCAGCGACAACGCCTCGGCCGGCTCGTCGGAGACCAGCGCGTAGGCGCGCAGGGCGCTGCGGATGCGTCCCATGACCACGGCGGACTGCAGGCCGTGCCCCGACACGTCGCCGATGACCAGCCCCAGCCAGCCGGACGGCAGCCGGAACACGTCGTACCAGTCCCCGCCGATGCCGGTGGCGTGGCCGGGCACGTACCGGGCGGCCATGTCCAGGCCCGGCACGTCGGGCAGTTGGGTGGGCAGCAGGCTGCGTTGCAGGGCGAGGGCGGCGGTGTGGTCGAGGTTGTTCGACCGGGCGGAGTTGGCCAGGCTGGCCCGGTCGGCGACCAACTCCAGCAGGCGGACGTCGTCGGGGGTGAAGTCGCGGTGGCGCAGCGTACCGACGTGCAGCACGCCGATGACCTGACCCCGGGCGAACATCGGCACGCCGAGCAGCGACCGCAGGCCCATCGTCAGCAGGACGGGGTTGACCACGGTGTCGGAGGTGACGTTCTCGATGATGACCGGCTGCTCGCTCTCGGCGACCCGGCCGGCGAACCCGCGGCCGACCGAGACGCGGAAACCCTGCCGGACCTCCTCCTCGAGGCCCTTGGCGGCGGTCGCCACGAGCTGTTGGGCGTGCGTGTCCAGCAGAAGGATGGCCGCGGTGTCGACGTCGAGCAGATCGCGGACGCGGTCGAGCAGCTCGTCGAACAGGTCGGCCGCGTCGAGGCGGGACAGCGTCGCGTCCGTTACGGCCTCGATGCGACGCAACCGTTCCTCATCCCGGATGAGCCCCGCGTCGGCCACGACAGGATCCTAGCCCCGTGAGCTGCTCCCGCCGACCTGCGACCTGTGTCGGTCGGGTCGGGTGCGGTGCGGAACGGACCTGCCGCGGTGCGGCCGTGCCGGACCTGCCCGTTCGGGCCCTTCGAGCCGGCCGGGGCCGGGAGCCGATTCCTGGTGACGCGTCCCGGCGGGTCAGGTGCGGTGGCGGCGGGCCGACGCCGCCTGGAGTGTGGGCCGGCGCACCACCGCGATCCGGTCGCCGCGGGCGCGCAGCGACGTCCGCCCGCCGCGTCCGCGCCGCACCGTCAGATCGACCGTGCGCCCGCCGACCTGCACGCCCTCCAGGACGAGGTCGGGCAGCCACTCGGGCAGGTGCGGGTCGACGAAGATCGTCCGAAGCGGGGCGGCCGGGCGCAGCGCCAGCAGCGCCTGGATCAGCGCGACGACCGCGCTGGCGGACCAGGCCTGCGGGGAGCAGGAGTTCGGGTAGACGCCGGGGTGCGGGTGCGCGTCGTCGCGGGGCAGGCCGCTGAGCACCTCCGGCAGCCGGTGCTCGGCGAAGAGCGCCGCCGCGGCGAACATCCCCTCGGCCAGCCGGTGCAGGTGTGCCCAGCAGCCGTACCGGGCCAGCCCGAGACCGATCGTGCCCGCCTCCACCGGCCAGACGCTGCCCCGGTGGTAGCTGAACGGGTCGTACGCCGGGTGCGTCGACGACAGGGTGCGCACGCCCCAGCCACTGAACATGTCGGTGGCCAGCAGCCGGTCGGCGACCAGGGGAGCGAGCCGGGTCGGCACGATCCCGGTGGCGAGCAGGTGACCGTCGTTGGAGTTGACCGAGCGTACCTGCCGCTTGTCCGGCCCCAGCGCCATGGCGTGACAGCCCTGGTCGGGCATCCAGAAGGCGCGGTGGAAACGGCGACGCAGGGCGGCGGCCCGGCGGACCAGCCGGGCACCGAATGCGGGGTGGCCGGCCGCGGCGAACACCACGGCGGCGTGCCGCAGGGCGGCGTACCAGTACGCCTGCAACTCGCTGCTCGCGATCGGGTTGGGCACCACCTCGCCGTGCTCGTCGACGATCGCCGTGTCGGAGTCCTTCCACCCCTGGTTCTTCAGCCCGGCGCGCGAGCGGCAGTGGTATTCGAGGAAGCCGTCCCGGTCGAGGTCGCCGTACCGGTCGATCCAGTCCAGGGCGCGGCGCGCGGCCGGCAGCAGGTCCCGTACGGTGTCGAGGTCCCCGGTCCAGGCGAAGAACTGGCCGAGGAAGATGAGGAAGTCCGGCGCGGTCGACCAGTCGCCGTAGTAGCCGCTGAACGGGTCCAGCCCGAGCGCGGACACCGGGCCCCGGCGGGCCTCGTGCAACGGCTTGCCGGGCTCCTCGTCGCGCCAGTCGTCGACGCGCCGCCCGAGATGGCGGGCGTTGAGCCGCAGGCTGTCCGCCAGCATCGTCGGTCCCGCGAGCAGGGCCTGCCACGAGGCCGTCATCGTGTCGCGCCCGAAGATCTCCTGGTAGATCGGCAGACCGGCCATCGGCGCCGTCGGCCCGGCCGGTTCGCCGAGCGGCAGCACCGTCAGGTCGTCGACCGCGCACCGCCAGGCCGCCGTGACGTCGAAGTTGCTGCTGCCCAGCCGGGTCAGTTCGCGGGCGAGCCGGGCGCGGGCGAGCGAGGCGCCGTCGCCGGGTTCGGCGAACGTCGCCGGCGGCGCCGCCAGCCGCCGCCCGTCGAAGACCGGCTCGACGACGAGTTCCACCCGACCCGACCCCCGCGGCGGCACCGCGATCCCCACCACCAGGGTGTCGTCCAGGTACCGGACGGGCGCGTCGGCCCGTACGCCGATCGCCACCGCCCGGTCCAGGCCGCCGCGCCGGTAGGTCAGGCGGAGCTCGCGGTCGCGGGGGTTCCAGCGCGCGTCGACCGGGCCGGACTGCGCCCGGCGGCCGGTCTCGGCCTCGCTGGTGTCGGCGAAGTCGGCGGCCAGGTGGACCCGCAGCTCCAACTCCAGCGGCGTGGGGGTGTAGCTGACCACGGTCAGTCGCGTGCGCAGCCCCTCGCCGACGAAGCGCTCCACCAGCAGGTAGGCCGCGCGGGAGGGCAGCGTGTCGCCGTCGTCCAGCGCGGCGTACGAGAGCTGGGCGTGGCCGGCCACGTTCGCCGTGCTGAACGGCACCGGCTCGCGGCCGTCCACGGTGAGGCGCTCGACGCTGAGCACCCGGGTGTTGTCGGCGAAGAAGCCCTGCGGGTCGGCGCCGGTGATCCGGCCGCGCACGTCGGTGACCAGCGTGCTCCAGCCGCTCGCCACGTAGAGCAGGTCCGGGCGGACGCGCAGGTCCCGGACGCGGCTCATCGGCCCGGCGGCCGACGTGGCCCCGCTGTCCGGGGCGGTCGCGGCCGGCGCGACGTCGCCCGGCCGGAGGCGGACCCGGCGTGGCGGGCCGGGAGCGCGGGTGCCCGCGTCGACGGCATCGGCGCACCCCCTGACCGGCGGCTGGGGGTCCGGGCGCGTCGGTGACACGCCGCGGACCCGTCGGACAGCGGTCGGTACCCGGTCGCGCCGCCGGTACACCTCCGACCCGGTGGCCGGGCCGGGGGCGCTCCCGGCGGTCAGCCCTGGGGCTGGCCGATGTTCACCATCCAGCTGATGCCGAAGCGGTCGACGCACATGCCGAACTCGTCGCCCCACATCTGCTTCTCCAGCGGCATCGTCACCGTGCCGCCGTCGGCGAGCTGCTGCCAGTAGCCGCGCAGCTCGTCGGCGTCGTCCCCGCTGAGGCTGACGGCGACGTTGTTGCCGGGGTCGTGCTCCATCCCCGGCGCGGTGTCCGAGGCCATCAGCGTGTAGCCTCGGTCGGTCTCCAACATCGCGTGCATGATCTTGTCGGCCAGCGTGGGGTCGTCGGTGCCGAACTCGCCGAAGGTGCTCATCGACAGCGATCCGCCGAACACGCGCTGGTAGAACTCCATCGCCTCCCGCGCCGTGCCCGGGAAGCTGATGTACGGGTTGAGTCGAGACGCCACAGCACCCTCCTCCGGTCGTGACATCGTCATCGTCGCAGATCAGAGGGTGGGTGCGGGTGAGGTGCGACCGCGTTTCGCGGCCCGTGGGAGCGTCGGACGCCGCCCACGGGCCGCAGGCGGTCAGTGCCGGAAGGAGCGTCGTACGACCCCGCCGACGAGGACGCACCACGTGTCGGTGGTGAGCTTGCCGTTGCGGGGCAGGCCGTGCAGCGCCTGGAGGTCCTGGACGGCCTTCTTGGTGGCGTGGTCGTAGGCGCCGGTGACGGCGACGTCGGCCCACCCCTTGAAGTTGAGCATGAACTGGGCGGCGCTGACCGGGGTGCCGGTCGCGTCGGAGTCGAGCTCCGGCGCCAGGGTCTCCCAGGTCGGCGCGGTGAGCGTGGCGTCGACGTCGACCGGGATGCCGTTGCGGTACTGCCAGTCCTGCACGGCCGCGACGGTGGCGGCGTCGAAGACGCTGTTGACGGGCACGGCGTAGCCGCGGTGGGCGAGCAGGTACTGCGCCACCCGCACCGACGGCGAACCGACGAACCGCCACAGGTCCGGCCACCGGCGCGCCGGCACGTCGCCCAGGTCGGTGCCCAACTCCTCGAACACCCGCCGGCGCAGGACGGGGAACTGGCGGTAGAAGGCGGCGCCGGGGCACTGCGTGGTGCGGAAGTCCCAGTGGCCGAAGATGTCGTGGGCGTGCAGCCCGTACTGCCGGCAGATGGTCGCGCAGAGCGTGACCAGCGAGTCCAGCAGCGCCTCCGGCGGCGTCTCGGTGACGTACGTGCCCTCGTTCTCGATGCCGATCGCCCGGCCGTTCTCGCCCGGGCAGTGCGCCGAGATCATCTGCCGGTCGCCGGCCCGCAGTCGCTCCAGGCTGCCCCGGCGTCCCTCCAGGACGTAGCCGCCCCGGCTGATGGTGAAGTGCTGACCGGTGTCGGACCAGCCGTTGCCGTCCATGTGCAGGTCCTGGCAGTCGCGGGCCAGCTTGATCGCCTGCGCCTCCGAGTAGTCGGTGACGTTCGGGAACGCCATGTGGTGCACGATGATCTTGTTGGTGGGGATGGCGCTGACCGACAGCGGGCCCGCCGGCGGCCGCGCGCCCCACTCGTCACAGCTGTAGATCCAGTCGAGGTCGGCGCCGGGATCCGCCTGCGCGGCGGACGGGACGGCGAGTTCGGTCCCGACGACCGCGACCGTGGCGGCGCCGAGGCCGGCCCGCAGCAGGGTCCGACGGTCCAGTTCGGAGTGGTCGAGGTGCATGGCATCTCCTCTGCGGCCGGGGGTGGGGGCGGGGGAGCCCCTGTGTGAAAAGGAACTCCAAGAGCCGCGTGTGCAGTGGAGGATATTGCCATGGTCGCCGACACGCCAGAGGCTGGCGCCGATCTGCCGGCGGCGCCGGCGCGGAACCGGCCTCGCGGCCGCGGCGGGTCAGAGCACCTGGGAGAGGAACCGGCGCAGCCGGGGGTGCTCCGCCCGCTCGAAGATCGCGGCCGGCTCGCCGGTCTCCAGCACCACGCCGTGGTCCATGAACGCGACGGTGTCGGCGACCTCGCGGGCGAAGCCCATCTCGTGCGTGACCACCACCATCGTCATGCCGCCGGCCGACAGCTCCGCCATCAGCCCCAGCACTCCCTTGACCAGTTCCGGATCCAGCGCCGAGGTCGCCTCGTCGAAGAGCATCACCTGCGGGCGCAGGGCCAGCGCGCGGGCGATCGCGACGCGCTGCTGCTGCCCGCCCGACAGATGTGCCGGCCGGGCGTCGGCCTTGGCCGCCAGCCCCACCAGTTCCAGGTGGTCGCGGGCGACCGCCACCGCCTCCTCCTCGGAGAGCTTCCGGATCCGGCGCAGAGCCAGGGTGATGTTGCGCTGCACAGTCATGTGCGGGAAGAGGTTGAACTGCTGGAAGACCATGCCGACCCGCTGCCGCAGGGCGTCCGGGTCGTCCCGCAGCACGCTGCGCCCGTCGAGCAGCACGTCGCCCCGGTCCGGTTCGATCAGGCGGTTGATGGTCCGCAGCAGGGTGGACTTGCCCGACCCGGACGGACCGATCACGCAGGCCGTGGCGCCGCGCGCCACGTCCAGGTCCACGCCGCGCAGCACCCGGTTCGGCCCGAAGGCCAGGTGCACGTCCCGGACGCTCAGGCTGACCGAGGTCGTCGTGTCGATGCTCATCGCTGGCTTCCTCCCGCCGCGCCCGGCAGCGCCAGGTCGAGGTCGTCGTCGTCTCCGGGCGCCGCGGCCTGCCGGCCGTGCCGCAGCCGCCGGTCGATCCAGTTCACCGCGTGGGTCAGCGGCACCGTCAGCGCCAGGTAGAAGAGCCCGGCCAGCAGCAGCGCCGACTGGTTGCCGGTGTTCGCCGCGTAGTCCTGCCCGATCCGGAACAGCTCCCGCTGGCTGGCCAGCAGGCCGAGGAAGTAGACCAGGCTGGAGTCCTTGATCAGCGCGATCAGTTGGTTCACCCAGGCGGGCAGCACCCGGCGGATGCCCTGCGGGACGATCACCAGGCGCATCGCCTCACCCCAGGAGAAGCCCAGCGCCCGGGCCCCTTCCAGCTGGGCGGCCTCCACCGACTGGATGCCGGAGCGGAAGATCTCGCCGATGTAGGCAGCCGCGATCAGCGACAGCGCCAGGATCCCCAGGGGATACGGGTTGGGGCCCCACACCTGCATGCCCAGCGGCGCCAGGCCGACGCCGATGAGCAGGATCGTCGCGGCGGCCGGCAGGCCGCGGAACACGTCGGTGTAGACCCGCGCCGGCCAGCGCAACCATCGCGTACGCGAGATGCCGGCGACGGCCAGCCCCATGCCCAGCACCGAGCCGAGCAGGGCGGCGGAGATCGCCAGGATCAGCGTGTTGGGCAGCCCGACCGTCAGCATCTCGGGCAGCGCCTCGCGCATGGAGTCCCAGTCGAAGAAGGTCTCCCACAGGGTGCTCAACGGATCCATCGTCTCTCCTACCGCCCCGCTCGCTCGTCGTTGCTACGTATCAGGAGGTGGCCGACGCCGACGCCGACGGCACCGGGACCGTGCCGCTGCCCGGCTTGAAGTCGGCCGGAATCGGCCGGCCCGGGTAGTACTGGGCCTGCAGGCGGCTCCACGTACCGTCGGCGATCACCTCGTCGAGGCCCTTGTTCAGCGCCTCGCGCAGCTTGTCGTTGCCCTTGGCGACCGCGTACGCCGTCGGGGCCGGGCTGAGCAGCTTCGCCGCCACCTTGATCTTGCCGCCGCTGTCGGCGGCCGACTTGTCGCCGATCTCGGCGGGCGCGATCCAGGCGTCGGCGGTGCCGGCCTTGAGCTGGTTGATCGCGCCGTTGTAGTCCGGCACCCGGACCGGGTCCAGGCCCTTGCCGGTGGCGTAGTCGTCCTGGACGGTGCCCTGCACGACGACGACCCGCTTGCCGGCGAGCTGGTCGAAGCTGCTGATCGACGAGCCGGCCGGCACGTCGAGTCCGAAGTGGCCGAAGTCGTAGCCGTTGCCGAAGTCGACGGTCTTCTTGCGCGCCTCGGTGATGGTGATCGAGGAGCTGCCGACGTCGAACTTGCGGTTGTTGACCTGGGAGAGCAGGGCGGAGAAGTCGGTACCGACGAACTCCACCTTCAGGCCGACCTTCGCGGCCACGGCGGTGAGCAGGTCGTTGTCGAAGCCGGTGAACTTACCGTCCTTCAGGTAGACGTTCGGCGGGGCGTCGGTCAGCGTGCCGGCGCGCAGCACGCCCGGCTGCAGCAGGCCGTACGGGTTGTCGGCCGCGCCGGTCGCGTCGTCGCCGCAGGCGGTCAGGGCGGTGGCGGCGAGAACGGCGGCGACGCCGAGGGCGGCGGCACGGGTGAGGGCGGGAAGGAATCGCACAGGTGTCTCCGAAAGGGGTCTCCGACGGCGGGCACGGGCGTGCGCCGCCGGCGGTGCGCCCGATGGGCGTACCGCTGGGGTGGTTCCTGGAAGGGGGTTTGTGCGCGGCTAGCGCGGGTCGCCGGGGCGACACGAGGCGCTGCAGACCCGCATCATGTCGACGTGGCGGCGCCGGGTCAGCGCGGGCGGCGTCGCCGGGGCCACGGCGGGGAACGCCGGTGGGGCGCAGATGCGGAAGGACATGGCTCTCCTCGGTCGTTGCTGACCTGGGAACCAGGCCACGCTTGCACCGGAGCTGCTCCGATGCCTGGTCTTCACCCGGGGCACCCCTGCGCGGACGAGGGTTGCCGGCCAGCGAGCCGGGGCTTGACGCTGGCGCTCATGACCTGCCGACGAGGCTAGCAGCCGACCACGGTGGCGCGTCCAGCCGCTATGACCACCCTCACGTGGCGCCGCGCCGCCCGCGCGGCCGGCCCCGAGGGCGGGGCGGTCACTCCTCGATCGCGCCGCCCACCCGCCGCAGGTGCTGCCGGAAGGTGTAGCCGGGGTCGGTGGCGCGGCGGGCCAGGTAGTCGGCGAACGCGGTCTGCTCGCGCAGCGTCTCGCCGGCGCGGATGCGCTGCGCCTGGACCCGCTCGACGCCCCGGATCCGCTGCGCCGCCGCGAACACCTCCCCGGCGCGCGCGGCGGGAAGGAACAGCACCCCGTCGTCGTCCGCGACGACGAGGTCGTCGGCGCTCACCAGATGCGGCCCGACCCGGGCGCTGGTGAGCGTCTCCGGCCCCCGCTCGTCGAGGCGGGTCGGGCCCAGCGGCAGGCTGCCGTAGCTGAACACGGGCAGGTCGATCTCCACCAGCTCGGGGGTGTCCCGGTGCAGGCCCCACACCACGAGGCCGGCGACGCCGGCCGCGATGCCCTCCAGCACCGCCAGGTCGCCGACGCACGCCTCGTCGGTCCGGCCGTCGTTGTCGATCACCAGGACGTCGCCCGGGTTCGCGCCCGCGTACGCCTCCAGGAACACGTCCACGCTGCCGTGGTGGCGCACCGGCAACACCCGCCCGGCGAGGCGGCTCCCGGGGACGACCGCCCGGATCCCGGCCGGCGCCGCGCGCAGCGGCACGCCGAGCCGTACGCAGGCGTCGGCGATCAGCGGCGTGGACAGGTCGGCGAAGCGCTCCGGCATGAGGTCCTCCCGGCGACGTCCGAGTCGTGGACCGCCATCGTAGGGAGGCCGGCCCGCGCGGCGGCCAGGGCCAATCCGGACCCGCTGGCTCGGCCGGCGGTCGAGCGACCGGGCGCCGCGGCTCCCCGCGGCGGCGCCGGGGCCGCACCGGGTTCTCCGCCTGGCCCCCGCCCCCGTCGGGCTCCACGAGGTGGGCCGGAAGCCGCCCCGTGCTACCTGGCGCAGGCGCGGCGCAAGGCTCCGAGGCGCAGCGAGGACCGCAACGACCGCCGCGTCGACCGGGTCGCCGTGCGCGACCCACCGTCCGGCGCCTGCGGGGGCGGCGGACCGGGCTCGGCCCCGCCAGGATGTTCCGAGGCGGGATGCCGCCGTACGTACGCCACGATGTCGCTCACCGAGGCGTCGCTGACGGCGCCGCCCTGGCTCAACTGGGCGGTCAGTGCCGCGAAGGGCGGACGCGGCTGACCGGGCGGCGCGTCGGCGACGAAGACCACGCGGACCTGGTGCCCGGCGCGGGTCCACGCCGACACCACCACCGCCTCCCGATGCACGTCCCCCAGCCGGGACGGCCCCGTGGAGGACACCTCGCAGTCCCATCCGGCCGCGTCGATCGCGCCGACCAGCGCCCGGAGGAGGGCCGGTAGGCGGGCGGCGTAGTCTGCGTTCGGGTCAGGCACCAACAGGACCACCTCATCGCCCAGGTGACACGTAGTCGAGGCCGCCCCGACCAGGGCGCCCCTCAGTAGAGTCGAACCGGCGCCGGGTTTCGTAACAGCCTGCGCGTAGGACCAATCCCACAACGGCAAACCGCGGCCTTCCCCTTGCCGACCGACGCCGTGTCGGTCAAAATGCGCAGCCGGCTGACGGCCGGCCGCTCCGTGGACCCCGCGGGTCGCCGCACCGGCGGGTCCGCGAGGTGCGCGGACCCGCCACGGGTCGGCCTCCGGTCGAGGTCAGCCCTTGCGCCACTTCTGGTTCGCGGTGCCCGCGCAGTCCCAGAGCTGGAGCTTCGCGCCGTCGTCGCTGTTCCAGTCCTTGATGTCCACGCACTTGTTGGCCTGAAGGTTGACCAGGTCACCGGCCGCGGTGAGGGAGAACTGCTGGGCGCCGGTGCCGTTGCACGTGTAGAGCTGAACGACCGCGCCGTTCCCGGTCGCCCCACTGTCCACGTCCATGCACTTGTTGTTCTGGCTCTGCAGGGCGGTGCCGGTGAAGGTCCACTTCTGGGCGTTGGTGCCGTTGCAGCCCCACATCTGCAGCTGCGCGCGGTCGACGAAGTTGGCGTTCGGCACGTCGACGCACTTGTTGTTCCAGTTGCTCAGCAGCGGCACCGCGCCGCTCGGGTTCCCCGGCCCGCCGCCGCCCGCGCCGAACGGGCTGAGGATCAGGCCGGCCGCGCGGGGGTCGCCGTCGTGGACCAGCGACTCGAAGGCGCCGACGTCGTCGAAGGCGAACGCGTACGCCCTGCCGTCGCTCATGTTGGCGTGGATGACGCGGGCGTAGTGGTTCGTCGGGTTGTTGCGGTAGAACCCGGCGGCGTTCGTGCTGGGTTGCGTGTCGACGGTGCCGAGCGTGCCCCGGTTCAGCGCCGCGCAGAGCGTCCGGGCGATCGGGCCGACCACCAGGTCGTTCGGCGCGGCCAGGTGGCCGTCGCAGCCCCAGACGCTCGCCGACGAGGGCCGGTTGAAGGAGGCGACCGCCTGGCCGGCACTGTTGGTGAAGGTCATGACGTTGCCCGAGGTCCGCCCGAAGTACCGGGTGTTCGGTTGGTCGGCGAACGGCACGACGGTGAGCGTCTTCGTCGTGTACGCGTTCCAGGCGGAGGCGATGTAGGAGTCCAGGTAGGTGGCGCTGAACAGGCCGGCGTCCGCCGCCTTGCCCGGGGCCAGCACCCGCAGCACGGTCCCGTCGGAGCGGGTGTGGACCGTGTTCGCCCAGCCGGCCTGTGACCGGATGCCGTCGATGATGGCGTTGCGGCCGTTGGCGACCACGTCACCGGTGCGCTTGGTGACGCCGTTGGCGCCCGTGACGGTGACCGCGTGCGGCACGGCGAACATGTCGACCTGGGAGCTGTTCAGCCACAGCCCGGCGTCGTTGTAGGTGAACTCGCTCCAGTCGAACAGGATGTCGCGGTTGGCGTCCCCGGCTGCCCAGGGCGCGGGCTGCACCAGGCCGTCCGGGGTCAGCGAGAACGTGAGCTTCTGGCCGAACGAGAAGTAGACGCGACCGGAGAAGCCGCGCGGGAACCGGATCGTCGTGCTCCCCCCGTTGCCGGGGCCCGGTATCGACGCGTCCGGTGCGGGCGACGGCGGGATCTGCCCGCCCGACCACGGGATGAACGTGCCGGCCTGGTCGACGTAGCCGAGGCGGTTGCTGGAGAGCTGAACCCCGATCACGTACAGGTGGACGGCCTCGCCGCGGCCGGTGTTGTTGGCGACCGTGACGGGCAGCAGCGCGGGACCGACGGCCTGGGCGGGGGAGGCGACGGCGGTCACCGGGACGGCGGCGAGCAGGGCCGACAGGGCGGCCGTCAGCTTTCTTCGGATGCCCACGAGAACTCCTCAAGGTCCGGGGGAAGGCTCGGAGAGAGCGCTCTCTCAGCTTCGGACTGTTAACAACGTGTGTCAATAGACAACCGCTGATGCAATATGAGTGGGTCGCGGTGCGGTGGGACGGCTCCGCCGCGGGGGCCGGGCCGCCACCGGCCCGGCGCCCCCGGTCGGTGGCCCCGTCACGACCGCCGTGAAGCGGCGACCGCGACCGCGGCGTGAACGGCGCTCCTCGTCGGCCGGCGGTGCCGGCCGGCGGCCCGCGCGCTTCGTGACCTGCGGTTGTTGCCCTCGTGCAAGGGTCGCGGAAGTTTCCAGGGTCGGTAACCTGCGACCGTGAGCGACGACGCCGTGGCATCCGAACCGGTTGATCCGGCGTCAGTCCCTGCCCCCGCCACCGAGCTGATCTCGCAGGACTTCACGGCCGCCACGGTGACCGCCCTCCGCCACCGGCTGCAGTCCGTGGTGACCGCCGCGGGGCTCACGGGAGACGTCGGTTACGACTTCGTCCTGGCCGTGCACGAGCTGGTCACCAACGCCGTGCGGCACGGCGGCGGCCACGGCCGCCTCGACCTGCGCTGCCAGGACGACCTCCTGATCTGCGAGATCACCGACCAGGGCCCGGCCACCGGCAGCCTGCCGGTGCGGCTGCCCGCTGCCGACGTCGTCGGCGGTCGGGGCCTGTGGCTGGCGCACCGGCTGGCCGAGGGGCTCGTTCTGACCCGGCGGCTGCACGGGGTCACCGCCACCGTCACCGCGTGTCTGACCCGGCAGGACAGCCCCGACGTCTCGTCGCCCGCACCCGGAGCGCTACGACACGACCGACCCCGCGGCCGTCCGGAGGACGACGACCGGTGACCCCGCCGCCCGGTCGGCGGTCTCAGCTCAGCCGGGACAGCGGTGACGGTGCCCGGAACCCGGTGGGCGCGCCGATGGGCCCGGAACCTAGTCGAGGATGCCGCCCGTGGCAACGGGCAGCCCGGGCAGCGACGGCGTGAGCGCCGGCGGCTTCGAGTCCGGGTTCGGGTGGGGCCTGGGCAGCCCGGGCAGGGGCACGACGACGTGCGGGGTGGTGGAGTGGCCGGGCGCGGGTGGTGGCGCGGACCGCGAGGGGCTGGGCCTGGCGGGTGTCGGCGTCCCGTTCCCCCCTGGCGACGGCGAGGCGCCCGCCGACGGAGTGCCGGGCGCCGGCACCGCGTCGAGTAACTCGCGGTGCAGGGCGTCGACCTCGGCGTCCAGGCGATCGAGGGCGGCGGGGTCGTCGACCGAGGCCAGCTCCCTGCGCGCCTGTTCGACCAGACCCCGGGCCTCGTCCAAGCGACCCGCGGTGGCAGCGGAACGCGCGCGTCGGATGGTGTCCTCGACGAGCCGCACGTCCGCCTGCTGGGGATAGAGCACTCTGGTCAAGGACCACAGCGCGCTCGTCGGCCCGGCGTTCCTGCTGCCGACCCCCAGCCCGGCCACGATGGCGGAAACGGCGATGACGGCGGCCGCGAGACGCAGAACCCGTCGTCCGAGCGGCGCCGACCGTGCTCCCGTGCTCACCGGCGGGAGGTCGGCGGCGGGCCCGACGGGGCGGCCGGGTTCGGCGGCGACCCGCAGAAGGTCCGCGTTCCCGTGGCTGTCGGCGCCGATGTCGCCCCGCCAGGCGGACAACATCGCGGCGAGGTCGTCGTCGGCCGGCCCCGGCTCGCCACGGCCGAGCGCGTCGAGCAGCTGGTCGTCCCGGGCGACGGTCGCCAGGTCCAGCTCCTCGCCGCTGTCCGGCCGGTGCTCGCTCATGCCGCCACCTCGTTGAGTGCGTCGGCCGCCAGGGTACGAAGGCGTGCGAGGGCCCGGGACTGGGCCACCCTCACGGCCGCGGCGGACATGCCGACGAGCGTGCCGACCTCCTCGGCGGACAGGCCGACCGCCACCCGGAGCACGACGATCTCCCGCTGCACGTCGGGTAGGCGGTCGAGCAGCGACGACAGTCGGCGGGCAAGGTCGCTGGCCAGGGCCTGTTGCTCGGGACCGGGCTCGGCGTCCGGCCGGTCGAGAGGCGTGTCGGTGACGGTGACGGCGGCCGCCCGGACGGCCGCGCGCTGCGCGTCGGCGACCTTGTGTCCGGCGATGGCGTAGACGAAGGCCGCGAAGGGCGTGCCCTGCCGGCGGTAGCGCGGCAGTGCCCGCAGCACCGCGAGGCAGATCTCCTGGGCGACGTCGTCGGCGGTCACGAACGCGTCGCCGACCCGGCCGAGCCGGGCCCGGCAGTAGCGCACCAGGCCCGGGCGGATGTCGCTGAGCAGGGACGCGACGGCCGCGCGGTCGCCCTGGGCAGCCCGGTGGACGAGCTCGGGCTCGATCGCTGTGATCATCGCGTCGCGAAACACCTTCGTTGCCGGCGGGGTACCGGCACGCTATCGAGCCGCGCCCGTTTTGCCTAGCTCACCCGCGGTTCTCGGACCTCTCCGGAAAGTGCGTGTCGCGGTCGGGCCGGGGCCCGCGACGTCGCGGGCGGGACCGTGTCCGGGTGGTCGCGATTCCAGCGGGGCCGCCCACCTGCTCGGGGGCGGCCCCGTGTCGCTCTCCTCCTGCCCTCTCGCGTCGTGCGGCGACGACGGTGTTCCGCGTGAGGGTCAGGCGCGGGACCACTTCTGGTTGGCGCCGCCGGTGCAGTCCCACAGTTGGAGCCGGCCGCCGTTGGAGGCGACCCAGTCCCGCACGTCGACGCAGCGGTTGGCGTTGAGGTTGACCAGGTCACCGGCGGCGTTGAGGGTGAAGCGTTGCGCCGGGTTGCCGTTGCAACTGACGAGGTTGACCTCGGTGCCGTTGGCCGTGCCGGCCCAGGCGGGGTCCATGCACTTGCCCATGGCCCGGACGGTGCCGTCGGAGGCGAAGGTCCAGGCCTGCGCGGCGGTGGTGTTGCAGTCCCAGATCTGCAACCTCGCGCCCTCGGCCGGGTCGGCGCCGGGGATGTCGATGCACCGGCCGCTGTGGACCCCCCTGATCCGGGTGGTGCCCGACGGCGGGTCGCCGGAGGTGTAGCCGGAGACCCGGACGTAGTCGACGAGCATCTGCTGGGGGAACTGTGTCGTGCCGTCGGGGTAGCCGGGCCAGTTACCGCCGACCGCCACGTTGAGGATCATGAAGAATGGATGGTCGAAGACCCAGCGGTTGCCGCCGAGGCGGCCCGGGTCGACGCGGTGGTACTCGACGCCGTCGAGGTACCAGATGATGGAGTTCGGTTCCCAGTCCACCCGGTAGGTGTGGAAGCCGTCGGCGAGCGGCTGGCCGATCGTGCGGCTGCCGGTGATGCCACCGCCACCCGAATAGCCGGGGCCGTGGATGGTGCCGTAGACGGTGTTGGGCTCCCTGCCGATGTTCTCCATGATGTCGATCTCGCCGGCGTTCGGCCAGCCCACGCTGCCCATGTCGTTGCCGAGCATCCAGAACGCCGGCCAGATGCCCTGGCCACGAGGGATCTTGATGCGGGCCTCGAAGCGGCCGTACGCCTGGGTGAACGTCGCGGCCGTCAGCAGCCGGGCCGAGGTGTACTCGCACCGGCCGTAGTGGCACTGGTAGTTGCCCGGGTTCTCCCGGCGGGCGGTGATGACCAGGTTGCCCTGGCCGTCGTGTGCGGCGTTGCTCGTGCTGTTGGTGTAGTACTGCCGTTCGTTGTTGCCCCAGCCGCCGCCGCCGATGTCGAACCGCCACTTGTTGGTGTCGACGGGCGTGCCGGCCGGCGCGTTGAACTCGTCCTGCCAGGTGATCCCCCCGATCGCCGCCGCGGCGGGATCGGGCTCGACCGGCAGGGCGAGGGCCACGGTGGCACCGATGATCGCGGTCGCGGCGAGGGCGAGCGCTCGCCGTCGCCGACTGGTGCGGGCTTCGAACATGACGATCTCCTTGGCAACTGTGCGAGCGCGAGCGCTGGCCTCGCTGGCGCTGGGGACGATCGAGCCGCTCGGCGTGCTCCGCGCGGCGGGACCGCGGTGTCAGCCGCGGCGCCACTTCTGGTTGGCGGTGCCGGCGCAGTCCCACAGTTGCAGCCGCGCTCCGTCGGAGTTGTTCCAGTCCTTGATGTCGACGCACTTGTTCGCCTGGGGATTGACCAGGTCACCGGCGCCGGACAGGACGAACTGCTGGGCGGGGTTGCCGCTGCAGTTGGCGATCTGGATCGTCGCGCCGTTGGCGGTGGAGCCCCACGCCACGTCCATGCACTTGTTGTTCTGCGTGCGCAGTGTCCCTCCGCTGAAGGTCCAGGCCTGTGCGTTGGTGCCGTTGCAGGTCCAGGTCTGCAGGGGGACCCCGTCGGAGAAGTTGGAGTTCGGCACGTCGACGCACCTGTTGTTCCAGTTGCTGATGAGCCGCTCCCCGCCGCCGCCGGTGGTGACCAGCGTCAACCCGTAGACGCCGAGGATCTCGTTCACCGGCTGGAACCACGTCGTGCCGCCGGAGGAGCAGTTGCCGGAGCCGCCGGAGGTCACCCCCTGGGCCTGGTTGCCGGAGATCCACGACCCGCCCGAGTCGCCGCCCTCGGCGCAGGCGTTGCTGCGGGTCAGGCCCGACACGGCTCCCTGCGGGTAGTTGACGGTCTCGTTGCGACCGAGGATGGTCCCGCACCGCCACCCGGTGGTGCGCCCGGAGCGGCACACCGAGCTGCCGATCGCCGCCTCCTGGGAACCGGCGACCGCCACGTTGCCCCCGGCGTAGTTGTTGACCCACGGCTGCGGCGTCCAGGCGCTGTTGGTGCGCACCCAGCCGTGGTCGTCGCCGGGGAACGACGATCCGGCGAACGTGCCCTGCGAGACGTTGTTGAAGCCGAGGGTCGGGCTGCCGGCGCGTCCGCAGTGGCCCGCGGTGACGAAGCCGCCGACGACCGCGAAGCCGACCGAGCACAGGGTGTTGCCGTTGATGACGTACTGGTCGCCGCCGCGGATGTCGTACAGCAGGCGGGGCGCGTCGGGGGAGGCGGCCACGGTGATGGCGTCCGCGGGGACGCCGCTGGCCCGCGCGTACGCGACCGCTTCGGCGGCGGCGCCCGGCCGGGTCGTCACGACGACGCTGTTGCGGGCCACGTCGACGTGCCAGCCGTGGATGTCCCGGGGATCGGCCGCGGCGCGTCGTCCGTCGAGAGCCCGCTTGACCGAGTTGAGGGTGTCTTCGTTGCGGGCGACGACCATGACGTCGGCGCCCTCGGCGCGCACGACCGCGGCCAGCGCCGGATCGGTGACGGCCACCGTGAGGCGTTGCTTGCGGGGCGGGATCCACGCGCCGGCGAACGCGTCGCCCAGCTTCGCGCGCAGTCGCTTCTCGACCAGCGGCGCGGCGGTTTCGGCCCGCAGGCGCTCGCCGAGCTGGGCGGCGGTGAGCCCCAGGTCGCGACGCATCGCGTCGATCAGGCCCGGGGCCGGGCCCGCCGTCGGTTCGACGGTCGGTCGGGGGGAGACGGGGGGAGGGGCGCCGGCGTGGCCGGCCGTCGGCGAGAGGCCGACGAGCAGGAGGGTGGCAGCGACAGGGGCGAGCACGCGCAGTCTTCGAGACATGCGGATCCTTCCCGGATGCGGCGCGGATCGGACGGGATTCGGAGAGCGCTCTCACGACGAAGTTTGTCGATGGATGACTTATCTGTCAAGAAGGCTGACTATTGCGCGGACTCTCGCCTCGGCGCCGGCCGCTCCGCGCCGCCGGGCGCGTAGGCGCAGGCCGCGGCGCACCTGTTCGTGTCGACCGGGCTGCCGCCGGTCGCGGTGGCGCCCAGGTGCGGCTTCGGCGCGACCGAGTCGCTTCGGCGGGGTTCCTCGATCGGTGCTCCGTGCCGCCGTCGCGGTAGCGGCTGGAGCGGACGCCGGTCCGGTGGCCGTGCCAGGATTCCGGCACCGCTGCGCACGAATCCGGACACGATCGGGCCGGAGACGGCGTCGCGCGCCGGAGTGCGGGCAGCATCGGTGCCATGTCGGAAGCGGGTTCGTCGCGGCGCGTGAGGCTGGCCGATCGCTGGCCGAGCGCGTTGGCGCTGGTGTCCATCGTGGGCGCCGTCATGGTGATCGCGTTCGTGGGTCGCGAAGCGGAGCTGTTCGGGCCGGCGGTCGCGACGATGGCCGGGATCTACCTGGTGGCGTACGCGTCCGGCCGGCCGTGGGCGGCGTGGCCGGCCTTCGTCGCGTTGTCGGCCGTGGTGACGGCGCTGCACGTGCTGCGGCGGTTGTCGGTGCTGGACGTCGATCCGGGGATCGGGATGACGGTGGTGCTGCTGCCGCTGTGGCTGTGGGCGGTGGCCCGGCGTCTGTTCGCCGACGTCGGGACGTTCACCGCGCAGACGGCCGGCATGGTCGGCTTCGGCGCGATCGCGCTGCTGTGCGCGGCGACGCAGCCGCGCCTCGGCGCCGGGTTGGTGGGGGTGGGTTTCCTGGCCCACGGGGCGTGGGACGCGTACCACTTCGTGAGGAACACGGTGGTGAACCGTCCGTGGTCGGAGTTCTGCGGCGTGGTCGACCTCGCGGTCGGAGCAGCGCTGATCATCGCCGCGTCGGTCTGAGGGGGAGGCAGGGCGGGCAAGGTGCCGGCACCCGGCCGCGACGACCTTGTCGGCCTGCCGGAGTTCGCCGCGTCGTCGGGTCGGCCGGGAACCCGGGCGGCGCGGGACCGGTGCGCCCCGGCCCCGCGCCGCTGACTAGTAGGTGACGCGTACGCCCATCTCGGCCCAGGTGAGCCGGCCGACGATGCCGTCGTCGGTGAGCCCGCGCATCCGCTGGTACCAGCGGACCCCCGCCTCGGTCTTCGCGTCGAAGCGGAGGCCCGGCGGCCCGCAGCGCCGCGCGCCGACGAACCGCTTGACGTACGCCACGTCCTCCCCGGTGCTGCCGACGCGGACGGTGCGCGACCCCGGGGCCCGGCCCGCCGGCTGCGGGGCCGGGGGCCGGGTGGCCGCCCGGAGGGCGGCGAGGGTCTTCGGGCCGACGACCGCGTCGACCACCAGCTTCCTCGCCTTCTGGAAGGACCGGATCCACGCGGCGGTCTTCGGCCCGAACTCCCCGTCGGCGGACAGCCGGGCGCCCAGGCGGTTCGCGAGGGTCTGCAGTTCCCGCACGTCGCTTCCCTTGCAGCCCGCCCGCAGGACCCGGTCGCCGAGTCTGGCGGCCCGCGCCGTGGCGATGCCCCACGGCCGCAGGCTGTCCTCCAGGGCGCGGGTGTGGCTGACGCTGACGTGCAGGTGTTTGGTGTGCGGGTTGGAGCCGGTGTAACGCGCGGCCCGGAAGTCCCGGGTGCGGCTCCAGATCAGCCGGTTGTAGATCACGTACTGGGTGGACGGGTGCTCGATGCAGTGCCGGACGACAAGCAGCGGATCGATCCCGTCGATGTCGAAGTCCGCCGCGTTGACCGAGCGGTCGTCGGCGTCCGGGTTGTGGTCGGACCTGCGGGCCTGGTGGGCCGCGTCGCCGATCCACCCGTCCGAGGCCCTGTCCCGGTGCGGCCAGCGGGTATTGATCTCCTCGCGCAGCACGCGGAGCGTCGGGGCCAGGTGCACGCCCACCGTCACTCCTCCTCTGCCAGGGCGGCGATCAGGTCGTAGTCGACGGCGTCGCCGATCAACTGCTCCGGGTCGTCGTCCTCCTCGAACGTGGCCACCAGGTACTCGACGTCGATGCTGGCGGTGTCCATCGGTGGTGTTCCCCCCTTTTCCGGTCGTCACCCGCCGGTCGGAGCCGCGCGGTTCCGGCCGCGTCGCGGTGCGCGGCACGAGCGCCGGTGCTGCCCGGGTCGCCGGTGGTGACTGCGTCCTCAGGGGCAACCTTCGGGATCGCGGCGGTGGGCCGGCAAGGGGAGAGTCGTCTATTGGCATCTGGACTGACCGACCGGTGGGTCGGCGCCGCCGGTCGATGGTCGCGGCCGTCGAACGTGTCCACCGTGGCCGGTCCGTCCAGCGCCCGCGGGATCGTTCGACTGACGGACCGGTCAGCAGCCGGCCGGGTCGTCGACCGGGCCAGCGGTCGGGGAGCCGGGTGGCGCGCCGGGGCGACCCACGCCGGGCGCGCCGGCTGTGCCATCGTTGTCGTTCCCCGAGCGGCCAGCAGGGCAGGGGTGGCCGCGCCCCGGCGGCGCGTGAGCGCGCCTCCCGGGGACGACGGGAACGACGGGGACGGCGACCGGTGCGGCGGGACAGAGGAGGGGCAGTGGGGGAGCAAGGGGCCGGGCCGCTGGGCGGCATTCTCGTCGCGGACTTCTCGCGGATCCTGGCCGGGCCGTACGCGACCATGCTCCTCGCCGACCTCGGTGCCGAGGTGGTCAAGGTGGAGGCACCCGCCGGGGACGACACCCGCGCGTGGATGCCGCCGGTGCGGGAGGGGACGTCCACCTACTACCTCGGCGTCAACCGCAACAAGCGCTCGGTGGTCCTCGACCTCACCGATCCCGTCGACCTCGACCTCGCCCGGCGACTCGCCGGCCGGGCCGACGTCATGATCCAGAACTTCCGCCCCGGCGGTCTGCGCCGCTTCGGCCTCGACTACGACAGCGTCGTGGCCGCCAACGAACGGATCGTCTACGCCTCGATCAGCGGCTTCGGCACCGGTGCCGGGGCGGACCTGCCCGGCTACGACCTCATGGTCCAGGCCGCGTCGGGCCTGATGAGCCTCACCGGCGAGCCGGACGGTCCGCCGTACAAGGCCGGCGTCGCGGTGTTCGACGTGATGGCGGGGCTGCACGCCGCCCTCGGCATCCTCGCCGCCCTGCACCACCGCGAACGCAGCGGCGTCGGCCAGCATGTCGAGGTGGACCTGCTCTCGTCGGCCCTCTCCGGCCTGGTCAACCACGCCAGCGGCCACGTCGCCGGCGGCGCGGCGCCGTTCCGGATGGGCAACGCCCATCCGAGCCTCTTCCCGTACGAGCCGATGCCGGCCGCCGACGGCGAACTCGTCGTCATCGCCGGCAACGACGGCCAGTTCCGGAGGCTGTGTCAGGTGCTGGGCGTGCCCGAACTGGCCGACGACCCCCGGTTCCGGCACAACCCCGACCGCACGGCCAACCGCGAGGCCCTGCGCCCGATCCTGGCCGACCGACTGGCCCGGCGGACCCGCGACGAGTGGTTCCGCGACCTGCGCGTGGCGGGCGTGCCGTGCGCCCCGATCAACACGGTCGACGGCGGTGTCGCCCTGGCCCGGGAACTCGGGCTCGATCCGGTGGTCACCGTCGGCGGGGTGCCCGGCATCCGCAACCCGGTCGGCCTCTCCGCCACCCCGCCCCGGTACGACCTGCCGCCGCCCCGCCTGGACGAGCACGGCGACGAGATCCGCGCCTGGCTGACCGCCGACTGAGTGCGCCGCCCCGGTCGGGCCGGGTCGCGGCCCGGTCGGACTCGGCCGCCGCCGTCCGCCGAGGACCGTTCGACGCCGCACCCGGTCGGCCGGATGACGCCGCGACCGGGCCGGGGGCGGGACCGGACCGGCCCCGCGACCGGGGCCGGGCCACGACCGGGCCGGCACCGGTCGCCCCCCCCCCGCCCCGGCTTTCC
>NZ_JBPQTP010000072.1:0-34064 GCF_051386395.1 Micromonospora sp. URMC 106 | reverse complement strand
GGGACGGGGGCGGGACGGGGACGCGGGTGGGTCAGCGGAGCGGGGTGAGGCGGTCGGTGCCGAGGCGGTCGCGGAGCACCTCGGGCACCAGCACCGAGCCGTCCGGCTGCTGGAACTGCTCCAGGATCGCCGGGAGGAGCCGGCTGGTCGCCAGCGCCGACCCGTTGAGGGTGTGCACGAAGCGGGTCTGCTTGCCGCCCGGCTCCCGGTAGCGGATGGCCGCCCGGCGGGCCTGGTAGTCGCCGCCCCAGGAGACCGACGAGACCTCCTTGTACTTGCCGGTGCTCGGCATCCAGACCTCGATGTCGAGGGTCTTCCGCATCGCGGCGCTGGCGTCGCCGGCCGAGAGCAGGCTGCGCTGGTAGTGCAGGCCCAGCCCTTCGACCAGGCTCTCCGCGTGGCCGACCATCTGCGCCAGGGCGGCGTCGGCCTGCTCCGGCAGGGTGAACTGGAAGATCTCCACCTTGTTGAACTGGTGGCCGCGCACGGTGCCGCGCTCGTCGGAGTGCGAGCCGGCCGCCTCGCGCCGGTAGCAGGGGGTGTACGCGAAGACCTTCAGTGGCAGCTTCGTGGTGTCCAGGATCTCGTCCTGGTAGGCGCCGAGGATGGCCGTCTCCGCGGTGGGCAGCAGGAACTGCCCGCGCGGCGCGGACTGCCTGTCCAGGTGGTAGACGTCGTCGTAGAACTTCGGGAACTGCCCGGCGGCGAAGCCGGCGCTGTCCAGCAGCAGGTGCGGCGGGAGCAGGAACTCGTAGCCGGCCTCGATGTTCCGCTCGATCAGCCAGTTCACCAGCGCCCACTCCAGCCGGGCGCCCATGCCGGTGTACATCCAGAAGCCGGAGCCGCCGAGCTTGACCCCGCGCTCGTGGTCGACCAGGCCGAGCGCGCGGCTCAGCTCCACGTGGTCGCGGACCTTCTCGATGACGGGGGGCTCGCCGAAGGTCTTGACGACCCGGTTGGCCTCCTTGCCGCCGGGCACGACGTCGTCGGCGGGCAGGTTGGGCAGCTCGCTCATCCGGCCGCGCAGCCGGGCCTGCACCTCGTCGAGCTGACTCTCCAGCTCGGCGAGCTGCTTGCGCTCGGCCTCCGGGGCGCTCACCTGCGGCTCGGTGCCGGCCCGCTTCGCCTGCGCGTACGCGCGCGCCTCGGCCTTGCGGCGCTGCCGCTCGGCGTCGATCTCGCTGATCAGGGCGCGGCGTTCCTGGTCGAGCCGCTGGATCTCGTCCAGGGCCCGGGTGACCTCGGCGGGATCCAGTCGCTTCGCCAGCGCGGTCGCCACCGCCTCGCGATCCTTCCGGATCAACTCCATGTCGAGCATGCTGCTCCGTACGCCTCCGTCCGGACGTCTGGTGGACCCCCAGATGCTACCGTCGCCGCTCGGTGCGACCCGGAGCGCCCGCCGACCCGGCCCGGCCGGCGCGCCTCACCGCCCCCGAACCGTCCCGGCCGCCGGTGCCCCACCGGCGGACTCACAGGCGGATCGGCATCAGGATCGAGAAGGCGTCGGCGTCGTCGGGGCGGCGCACGGCCAGCGGCGCGATCGGGCCGTCCAGCTCCAGCAGCAACTGCCCGCGGCCGGCGGCGTCGAGGGCCTGGAGCAGGTACCCGCCGTTGACGCCGACCCGGACCGCGTCCTCCTCCCCGGCCAGCTCGTCCGCCCGGAACAGCCGCGCCCCGCCCCGGCCGTCCGGCCCCAGCACGGTCACCGCGAGCGGGGTGCCGTCGTGCCGCCGGGTGACGACGGGGGCGTCCGCGCTGGTCAGGGCCGACCGCAGGGCGGCGGCGTCGACCGTGAGCCGGTGCGTCGGCGCGTCGTCGGGCGCCGCGCGCAGCAGGCGGCGATAGTCCGGGAAGTCGTACGGCAGGGCGGCGGCGTCGACCCTCCGGCCGGCCACGGAGACCGAGATCGACCCGTCGGTGACGGTCAGGTGCGCCTCGGGGGTGGTCCCCGCGCCCGCGTCGAGCAGGGCCCGCACCTCGTCGACGAAGGCGACCGGGGCGAGCACCCGCGCCGCCGGCCCGTCGACCCGGCCCGCCGCCCGGCCCAGGGCCATCCGGTGCCGGTCGGTCGCCACCAGCCGTACGCCGTCGCCGTCCACGTCGAGCAGCACGCCGGTCAGCACCGGCAGGTCGGGGTCGGTGCCGACCGCGAAGCGGACCGCGTCCACGGCGGCGGCCAGGTCGGCGCGGGACAGGACGACGCGGGTGGTCACGGGGCGCTCCTCGGGATCGATCAGCGTACGGATCCGGGAGAGCTCGCGGCGGGCGTCGGCGAGGCCGTCCTCCAGCCGGCGCAGGTGCGCGTCCAGCAGGCGGTGCACCTCGGCCGGCTCGGCCCGCAGCGCGGCGGCGATCTCGGCCACCGGCATGCCGACCCGGCGCAGCCCGGCGACCAGCCGGGCGGGCGCCACCTGGTCGCCGGTGTACCAGCGGTAGCCGGTGACCGGGTCGACCAGGGCCGGGGTCAGCACCCCGGCCGAGTCGTAGAACCGCAGGGCGCTCACGGTGAGCCCGCTGGCCCGGGCCAGCTCGCCGATGCTGCGCAGGTCGCTCTCCACGGCGGTGATCCTGTCGTCTCAACCTGGTCGAGGGTCAAGCCGCCGGCCTGGGCGGTCCGCTCGGCGCGGCCGGCGGCGGTGGCACGCCCGGCCGCCGGCGTCAGGCGCCGCCGGCACGGCCACGGTCAGCGGGGCGGGTCCAGCACCCGGAAGGTCATCCCGGCCTTGACCAGCCGGTCCAGCAGCGCGTCGCCCATCGCGGTCACCGGGGTGACCTGGCCCGAGGTGGCCGGCAGGTCGTCGGTGGCCAGGCAGAGCGCCGACTCGGCGAGCATCTTCGCCGTCTCGTCGTAGCCGGGGTCGCCGCCGGCCACCTCGGTCAGCACCCGCCGGCCGCCGCCGGTGCCGAGGAACCGCACCCGGAACCACGACTTCGCTCGCTGCTGCGGCGTCGGCCCCTGCCCGGAGGCGAGCCGGCCGAGCAGCCAGCGCCGGGTCGGCGGCAGCCGCACCAGGGCCACCAGGCCGCCCAGCCCGGCCCCGGCGGCCAGCACCGTGGGCAGCCGCCTGACGGCGGCGAAGTGCCGGTAGCGGAAGTCCGGCCCGTACTCCGGGCGGGCGGCGGCCGAGCGGCGGACCACCTGCGGGTCGATGGTCGGCAGCGGCACCGTCCACATGCCCAGCTCCGTCGAGCGGGCGACCCGGCCGGGCACCGCGCGGACCCGTCGCCCGGTCGGTCGCGGCTCGACCTGCCGCCGTTCGCGGGCGGCCCGGGACGCCTGCGCCGTGCGGGAGAACGCGGTGAGCGCCGAGTGGTACGTGCCGGCGGAGAACCGCCCGCCCGCCCGGACGAAGCCGTCGACGGTGATCGGCACGCCGTCCGGCAGGTGCTTCAGCGTGAACCAGACGCCCAGGTCGTGCGGGATCGAGTCGAACCCGCAGGCGTGCACCAGCCGTGCCCCGGTGCGCTCCGCCTCGGCGTGGTGGCGCACGTACATCAGGTCGACGAACTCGGGCTCGCCGGTGATGTCCAGGTAGTCGGTGCCGGCGCGGGCGCAGGCGGCGACCAGCGGCTCGCCGTGGTGGACGTACGGGCCGACGGTGGTGGCCACGACGCGGGCGCTCCCGGCCACCGTCCGCAGCGACTCCGGGTCCGTGACGTCGGCGGTGAGCAGGGGCAGCCCGGCCAGCGCCGGGTCGATCCCGGCCAGCCGGTCCCGGACGGCGGCCAGCTTGCCGGGGTTGCGCCCGGCGAGGGCCCAGCGCAGCCCGGGCGGGGCGTTGCGGGCCAGGTACTCGGCGGTCAGCCCGCCGGTGAAGCCGGTGGCCCCGAACAGGACGACGTCGTACGCCCGCTGCTCACGCATCCGCCGAGTCTGCCACCCGGCCCGGCGGGTCGCAGCGTTCCGCCTCAGCCGCCGGCGGGCGGAGGGTCGGGGCTGAGCACGACGCGGACGCAGCCGTCGGCGCGGTCCCGGAACAGCGCGTACCCCTCCGCGCCCCGCTCCAGCGGCAACCGGTGGGTGGCCAGGTGCTCGGTGCGCAGCTCGCCGCGGGCCATCCGCTCCAGCAGCATCGGGATGTAGCGCTGCCCGTGCTGCCGCGCGCCCCGCACGGTGAGCCCCTTGTTGGTGACCGCCCCGAGCGGGAAGGTGTCGACGAAGCCCGTGAACTCGCCGAGCACGAAGACCGAGCCGCCCTTGCGGCAGGCGTGCACCGCCTCGCGGATCGCGGTCGGCCGTTCCGCGCCGCCGGTGAACCGGTCCGCCAGCGACCGGGGGCCGGGCCCGTTCCGGGCCGCCCCGACCGCCTCGACGCAGACGTCCGGGCCCCGCCCGCCGGTGCGCTCGCGCAGCTCGGCGGGGACGTCGGTGAGCCGGTGGTCGATCGTCTCCGCGCCGGCGTGCCGCTCGACCATCCGCAGCCGGTCGTCCTCCGCGTCGATGACGATCACCCGTTCCGCGCCGAGCAGCGCCGCGGCCCGCGCGGTGAGCTGGCCGACCGCGCCCGCGCCCCAGACCGCCACCACGTCGCCGGGGCGCACCCCGCCGAGGTCCGCGCCCATCCAGCCGGCCGGCGCGGCGTCCGAGGCGAACAGGGCCCGGTCGTCGCTGACCGGCTCCGGCACGGGGAACGCGCCGACGTCCGCGTACGGCACCCGGACGTACTCGGCGTGGCTGCCGGCGAAGCCGCCCATCGCCCGGGGCTGGCCGAACGCCCCGCCGGTCGGGTGGCCCCACGCCGCCTCGGCGACGGCCGGGTCGGCGCTGCCGTTGTCGCAGCAGGAGGGCAGGTCCCGCCGGCAGTACCAGCAGGAGCCGCAGGAGACCGAGGAGCAGACCACCACCCGGTCGCCGACCCGGTGCCGGCGTACCTCCGGGCCGACCTCGACCACCTCGCCGAGGAACTCGTGGCCGAGCACGTCCCCGGCGGCCAGGAAGGGCACCCGCCCGGCGAGCAGCGGCAGGTCGCCGCCGCAGGTGGCGCTCTGCCGGACCCGGACGACGGCGTCGTGGCCGTTGCGCAGCTCCGGGTCGGGCACCTGCCGTACGGCCAGCTCGTCGGCGCCCACCCAGCACAGCGCCCTCACCGCGGCAGCCCCGCCGGTCGGTCCACGGCGGAGCGGTCCGCGCGGAGCACCTCGCCGGTTTCGGCGAGCTGTTTGACCTGCCGCAGCGCCCGGCGGATCAGCAGCCCCGGATCGTCGCCGACGAGGTGCGCGGCGAGCCCGGCCGGGGACGCGCCGGTCAGCGGCCGGGCGGCCAGTTCGGTGCCCCGGCAGCCGGGCGCCGGGCGCAGTTGCACCTGCACCGCGCCGCCGAGCCGGCGCAGGGGCTCCGGCCAGCGTCCGCCCGGCAGCACCTCGTCGGGCGCGCGGTCCACGGTCACCACCTGCCAGCGCGCGGACCGCGGGTCGGCACCGGCCGGACGGGGCCAGCCCGGCCGGCGTACGGCCAGCGCCCGGAGCGCCGCCGCCCCGGCCGCCGCGGCGAGGGCGAGCCCGGCCCCGGCCATCCCCACGATGCGTCCCACCGGTCCCTCCGTTCCCGCGCGTCCATCCCGGTCCTCCGTCCCGCGCGGCCCCGGGGCGCGCCGTCGCGCGCGGCCGGTCGCCACGTGCCACCAGGGTCGCCGGGGCCGGGGTGAAGCGGGCTCCCCCCGAAGGGGTGAACCGGCCCCGGCCGGGTAACCGCCCGCCGCAGGGCCTGGGGGAGTGGACGCGTCCGTGGGGGTGGGGCCGGATGCCGGAGCACGTACGGGACACGGAAGTCGTCGCGGTCGCGGGCGGGCCGGCGGGCGCGCCGCTGCTGGCGTCCCGGCTGAGCCCGGCCGCGCCGCCGGAGCCGCTGCTGCTGCGGCCCCGGCTGCTGCGGGCGCTGGACGCGGGGACGGCCGGCCCGGTCACCCTGGTCCGCGCCCCGGCGGGCTGGGGCAAGACGACGCTGCTCGCCGCCTGGTTCCGGGCCGCCGGGGAGGCCGGCGCGCACCGGGGCCGGGTGGGGGAGGGACCGGTGACCGCGGCGGCCGAGGGCGCCCGGGAGACCGGGTCGCCCGGCGCGAGCCCGGGCGACTTCGGCGCGACGGACGCCCCGACGGACCCCGCCGGGCCGCGGGCGGCCTGGGTGTCCGTGGAGGCCGTCGACGACGGGGACCGGCTCTGGTCCTACCTGGCCGCGGCGCTGCGGGCGGCCGCCGATCCCGCCGACGACGTGCCGGGACCGCCCGTGCCCGACCGCTCTCCCCGCCCCGACCAGCTGGAGGTGCTGGCCGCGGCGCTCGCCGCCCGGGAACGGCCGGTGCTGCTGGTCCTGGACGACCTGCACCGGATCACCGACCCGGCCGCGCTGACCGGGCTGGACTTCCTGCTGCGCCACGCCGAGCAGCGGCTGCGGCTGGTGGTCGGCGCGCGGGCCGGGCTGCCGCTGGCCGTGCACCGGCTGCGGCTGGCCGGCGAGCTGACCGAGATCGGCCCGGAGGAGTTGGCCTTCACCGGCGACGAGATCGCCGACCTGTTGACCGCGCACGGGGTGACGCTGCCGGCGGCCGGGGTGCGTCGGCTGCGGGAGCGCACCGGCGGCTGGCCGGCGGCCCTCCGGTTCGCGGCGCTGGCGCTGCGGGATCAGCCCGACCCGGCCCGCTGGGCCGAGCAGTTCGGCGGCGACCAGCCGGAGGTCGCCGGCTACCTGCGCGAGGAGGTGCTCGCCGGGCTGGATCCGCGGGCCCGGGACGTGCTGCGGCGCTCCGCCGTCGCCGACGCGGTCTGCGCCGGGCTCGTCGACGCGCTCACCGGGCGCGCCGACGGCGAGCAGGCGCTGGCCGGCCTGGCCGGCGACAGTGGGCTGCTCCGCCGCGACGACAGCCGCCCGCCGTGGTACCGCTGCCAGCCGCTGCTGGCCGACCTGCTGCACGCCGAGCTGGGTCGGTTGCCCGCCGACGAGCTGCGCGACCTGCACCTGCGGGCGGCCGGCTGGTACGCCGACAACGGGCGGCCCGCCGACGGGTTGCGCCACGCGCTGGCCGGCGGGGACTGGGACCGGGCCACCGAAATCTTCGTCGGCCGGTGGCCGGAGCTGGTCCCGTACGACCGGGACGCGCCCGCGGGGCCGGCGCCCGCGCCCCCGCCGCCGGAGGCCGTGCGGCGCGACCCGGAGCTCGCACTCGCCTGCGCCGCCGAGCGCGCCCGGGCCGGGGACGTCACCGCCGCCGCCGGGCACCTGCACGCCGCCGTGGCCGCCGGCCGGTCGCTGCCGGCGCCGCGCCGCGACCGGTTCCGGCGGCTGGTCGCCGCGCTGGAGGTCACCCTGGCCCGGCTGGCCGGCGACTCCGGGGCGGTACGCGCCGCCGCCGGCCGGCTGCTCGCCGGCCGCCCCACGCCGGGCCCGACCGGTCCGACCCCGCCACCCGCGACCGGTGCCGTCCCGACCGGTGCCGCCGCGATCGGCCCGGCGGAGCCGGGGGCTGCCGCCGGGCTGCTCGACCCCGGTCCCGCCGTGCCGGCCGAGCCGCGCGGCGACGCCGCCGAGGACGCCGACGTGCGGGCGGTGGCCGGCACCGCGCTCGGGCTGGCCGACCTGGCCGACGGCGACCTGCCCGCCGCCGGGCTCGCCTTCGCCCGGGCGCTGGCGGCGGCCCGCGACGCCGGGCGGCCGCGTACGGAGCTGGTCTGCGCCAGCCGGGCGGCCCTGCTGCACGCCGTGCGGGGCGAGCTGCGGGCCGCCGAGACGCTGGCCCGGGACGCCCTGGCCATGCCGCCCTGTCAGGGCTGGTCGTGCCGGGAGGACTGCGCGCACGCGTACCTGGCGCTGGCCGTGGTCGCGCTGCACCGGGACCAGCCCGAGGAGGCGCAGGCGCACCTGGCGCTGGTCGCGCCGGCCACGGACGAGCCGAGCGTGGCGGCGGTGGCGGCGCTGTGCCGGGCGTACCTGCTGCGCGACGCCGGTGACCTGCCCGGCGGGCACCGGGCGCTGGCCGAGGCGCGGGAGCGGCTGGCCGATCGGCCCCGGGCCGCCGAGCTGGCGTCCTGGCTGCTGGCCGCCGAGGCGGACCTGCGCGGGGCGCGCGGCGACCTGGACAACGCCCGGCGCCTGCTCGCCGACCGGGTACGCGACACCGCCGCCCCGCCGCTGGCCGTCGCGCTGGCCCGGGTGGAGCTGCGCGCGGGCGACCCCCGTGCCGCCGGGTACGCGCTGCCCGACTGGGAGGCGCCGGAGGCGGCCGACTGGCCGCTGCCCGTACGCCTGGACGCCGCCGTGCTGGACGCGGTGCTGGCCCGGCGGGCGGGCGACGACCGGCGGGCCGGACGGGTGCTGGAGCGGGCCCTCGACCTGGCCGGGCCGGAGGGGTTCCGGCGGGTCTTCACCCGCGCCGAGACCGGACTCCGGGACCTGCTCGCCGCCCACCTCGACGCGGGCACCGCGCACTGGCCGACGGTCAGCGACCTCGTCCGGGGCGCGGACGCGCCGGCCGAGGGAGCGCCGGCGGAACAGGGCCCGGCGGCGCTGGACGAGCCGCTGACCGAGCGTGAGCTGACCATCCTGCGCTACCTGCAGAGCATCCTGTCGAATGTGGAGATCGCCGCCGAGCTGTCCCTGTCGGTCAACACGGTCAAGACCCACGTGCGCAACATCTACCGCAAGCTCGACGCGACCCGCCGGCGCGAAGCCGTCCGCCGCGCCCGCGACCTGCACCTGATCTGAACCGCCACCCGCGCGGGCGCGGGTGGCGGCGGGCAGGCGGGTCAGGGGGTGGCGGCGTCGACCGCGGCCAGGAGGTCGGCCAGGTCGTAGCCGGCGTCGTGGCGGACCCCGTTGACGAAGAGGGTGGGGGCGGCGGCGACGCCGCTGCGGATGCCGCCGACGAAGTCGCGCCGCACCCGGTCGCCGTGCGCCTGCCGTTCCACCTCCGCGGCGACCTCGTCGGCGGGCAGCCCGAGCTGCGCGATGCCGAGCGACAGGTGCACCGGGTCGAGCTGGTCCTGGTGCTCGTAGAGCCAGTCGTGCATCGCCCAGAACCGCCCCCGCCGCCCGGCCGCCTCGCTCGCCTCGGCGGCGTGCTCGGCGTACGGGTGCATGTTGACGATCGGGAAGTGCCGGTACGCCAGCCGCACCGTGTCGGCCCGCTGCCGCAGCAGCTCCCGCAGGTTCTGGTACGCGGCCCCGCAGAACCGGCACTGGAAGTCGCCGTACTCGACGATCGTCACCGGCGCGTCCACCGGCCCCCGGACGTGGTCGTCGTCGGCCAGCGGGGTCCGCAGGCGGGCGGTGACCTGGAGTGGGGTGGTCATCCGGTCGTCACCCGCCGATCCGTGTCGAGGCGCTCCGACGCGGCGCCGGGCACCGCGGCCGGCGGGCGGGACCCGGGCGCGGCGCGCCGGGGTCGGGTCGACCCCTTCGGATCAGTCATGTCTCCCAGGCTGGCCCGGGGCGGGGTGAGGGCGGCTCACCCCGCCCGGGTGGTTCCGCCTGCGGCGCGGCCACCCCGGCCCGCCGGGGCGGGGCGTGGCGGCCCGGGCGCGGCTCAGCGCAGCACCGGGGCGACCGCGATGTGGTTCTGCACCTCGCGGATGCCCGGCGCGCACCAGGCGGTGCGTTCCACCTCGGCCCGCTCCGGCATCGAGTGGACGAGCCCGCCGAGCACCACCGTGTCGCCGTGCACCCGGACGGTGATCCGCTCCGCCTCGGTGGCCCGGTTGCGGGCGAGCGCGTCGACGATCCGCTCGGCCAGGACGTGCCCGTCCGGCCGGGTCTCGGGGCGGACGGTGATGCCGTTGCTGACCCCGCGTACGCCGGTCAGCCGGGCGACCGCCCGTTCGGCGGCGCGGCGCTGGTACTCCCAGTCGACCTCGCCGTGCAGCGTCACCCAGCCGTGCGAGACGGTCACGTCGAGCTGCTCCAGCGGGACGAACGCGTCCCACTCCAGCGCGTGCCCGGCCGCGGCGGCGATGTCCGGGTCGGCGCGTTCGGCGCCGGTGCCGAGTCGCACCGCCAGGTCGTTGGCGACCGCCCGGACGCGGGCGACCCGGTGCGCCGCCCGTTCGGCGGCCCACTTCTTGGCATAGCTGTCGACCCGACCGGTCAGCGTGACCACGCCCTCGGAGACGGTCACGCCGATCTCGTGCGGCCGCACCCGGGGTTCCCAGGTCAGCTCGTCGAGGACGGCGGACTGGATGTCCTGGTCGGTACGGCTGATCGTCGCGATGGCCATCTGTCACTCCTCACGGGATAGCTGCCCGGTGCGCACGGGCCCGCCGGAGCCGATCCTGGCGCCCTCGGGGGTGAGGGGTCCTCACCCGATTGGGATGGCGTGGCCATGGGAGCGCTTCCAGAAGCGTGCCGGATCGGCTAGGGTAAGCGCGTTCCTCGGGTGCGGGAGCCATCGCGCCGATGCCGGGGCCTGGGCAGCTCCGGTGCGTTCCGCACGTCCCCGTTGCCGGGCGTGGCCGTCCCACGTCCGCTCCCGGCGTCTCCACCCGGAAGGAACCGCAGATGCGGAGAAGATCCGTCGGCGCGGTGGTGTCCGCGCTGGTCGTCGCCGCGACCCTCGTGGCGGCACCGTTCACCGCGGCCGGCTCGCCCACCGCCGCCGCGGCCGCCGCCGAGGCGTACACCTGGAAGAACGTCCGGATCGACGGCGGTGGCTTCGTCCCCGGCATCGTCTTCAACCCCACCGAGAGGAACCTGATCTACGCCCGCACCGACATCGGCGGGATGTACCGGTGGGAGCAGGCCAGCCAGTCCTGGAAGCCGCTGCTGGACTGGGTCGGCGCGGAGAAGTGGGGCTGGAACGGCGTGGTCAGCGTCGCCACCGACCCGGTGCAGACCAACCGGGTGTACGCGGCGGTCGGCATGTACACCAACGACTGGGACCCGAACAACGGGGCCATCCTGCGCTCGGCCGACAAGGGCGCCACCTGGCAGGTCACCGAGCTGCCGTTCAAGAACGGCGGGAACATGCCCGGTCGGGGCATGGGCGAGCGGCTCGCCGTCGACCCGAACAAGAACAGCGTCCTCTACTACGGCGCCGAGGGCGGCAACGGCCTGTGGCGCAGCACCGACTTCGGGGCGACCTGGGCGAAGGTGGCGAACTTCCCCAACGTCGGCAACTACCGGGCCGACCCCAGCGACCCGAACGGCTACAACGGCCAGAACCAGGGCCTGACCTGGGTCAGCTTCGACAGGAGCACGGGTACGCCGGGCAACGCCACGCAGACCGTCTACGTCGGCGTGGCCGACAAGGAGAACCCGGTCTACCGCACCACGAACGGCGGCGCCACCTGGGAGCGGATCGCCGGGCAGCCGACCGGCTACCTGGCGCACAAGGGCGTGGTGGACCCGGTGGGCGGCTTCCTCTACATCGCCACCAGCGACACCGGCGGTCCGTACGACGGGGGCAAGGGCGACGTCTGGAAGTTCCACCGCGCCACCGGCGCGTGGACGCGGATCAGCCCGATCCCCTCGACCAGCACCGACGCGTACTTCGGCTACAGCGGCCTCACCATCGACCGGCAGCGGCCGGACACCCTGATGGTGGCCACCCAGATCTCGTGGTGGCCGGACGCGATCTTCTGGCGCAGCACCGACGGCGGCGCCACCTGGACCCGGATCTGGGAGTTCAGCAGCTACCCGAACAAGACCAGGCGCTACACCATGGACGTCAGCTCGGTGCCGTGGCTGACCTTCGGCGGCAACCCCGCCCCGCCGGAGGAGACCCCGAAGCTCGGCTGGATGAACGAGTCGGTCGAGATCGACCCGCACGACAGCAACCGGTTCATGTACGGCACCGGCGCGACCATCTACGGCAGCACCGACCTCACCAAGTGGGACACCGGCGGCCAGTTCACGATCAGGCCGATGGTGGAGGGCCTGGAGGAGACCGCGGTGCTCGACCTGGTCAGCCCGCCGTCGGGGGCGCCGCTGGTCAGCGCGCTCGGTGACATCGGCGGCTTCCGGCACACCGACCTGGACGCCGTGCCGCCGATGATGTTCACCCAGCCGAACTTCACCAGCACGACCAGCCTGGACTACGCCGAGGCGAAGCCGAGCGTGCTGGTGCGGGCCGGCAACTTCGCCGACGCGGACCGCCCCGACGACAGCCATGTCGCGTTCTCCACCGACGGCGGGGCCAACTGGTTCCAGGGCAGCGAGCCGTCCGGCGTCAACAGCGGCGGCACGGTCGCCGCGTCGGCCGACGGCAGCCGGTTCGTCTGGGCACCGGGCGACGCCGGCCAGCAGGTGGTGCACTCGGTCGGCTTCGGCGCCTCGTGGGCCCCGTCGAGCGGCGTACCGGCCAACGCGACGATCGAGTCCGACCGCGTGAACCCGAACAGGTTCTACGCCTTCGCGGGCGGCAGGCTCTACGTCAGCACCAACGGCGGGGCGAGCTTCACCGCGTCGGCAGCCACGGGCCTGCCCGCCACCGGCAACGTCAGGTTCAAGGCGCTGCCCGGCCGGGAGGGCGAGCTGTGGCTGGCCGGCGAGGGCGGGCTGTGGCGCTCCACCGACTCCGGGGCCACCTTCACCAAGCTGGGCAGGGTGAGCGCCGCCGGCAACGTCGGCTTCGGCAAGGCCGCGCCCGGCCGGACGTACCCGGCGCTGTACCTGTTCGGCACCGTCGACGGCCAGCCCGGCGTGCACCGCTCGGACGACACGGGCGCGACCTGGGTGCGGATCAACGACGACCAGCACCAGTACGGCAACGCGGGGGAGGCCCTGACCGGCGACCCCCGGGTCTACGGCCGGGTCTACCTCGGCACCAACGGCCGGGGCATCCTGGTGGCGGACCGGCTCGGCGGCACGCCCGACCCGACGCCGACCGGCTCCACTCCGCCGCCGACCACGCCCCCGCCGACCACCCCGCCCCCGACCAGCCCGCCGCCGAACACCGGGCTGCCGAAGCACCTCCTCACCGGGTACTGGCACAACTTCGACAACCCGGCCGTGGAGCTGCGGCTGCGGGACGTGCCCGCCGAGTACGACGTGGTCGCGGTCGCGTTCGCCGAGGCCACCGCCACCCCGGGCGCGGTCACGTTCGCGGTCGACCCCGGCCTCTCCGCCGCCCTCGGCGGCTACACCGACGCGGACTTCTCCGCCGACGTGCGCGCCCTCCAGTCCCGGGGCAGGAAGGTCATCATCTCGGTGGGCGGCGAGACCGGCCGGGTGGCGGTCAACGACGCCGCCTCCGCCGCGGCGTTCAGCGACAGCGTGTACGCGCTGATCCAGCGGTACGGCTTCGACGGGGTCGACATCGACCTGGAGAACGGGCTGAACCCGACCTACATGGCCCAGGCGCTGCGCTCGCTGCGGGCCAGGGTCGGCGCCGGGCTGATCATCGCGATGGCCCCGCAGACCATCGACATGCAGTCCCCGGGCAGCAGCTACTTCAAGCTGGCGCTCGACATCAAGGACATCCTCACCGTCGTGAACACCCAGTTCTACAACTCGGGGGCGATGCTGGGCTGCGACCGCAACGCCGCGTACGCCCAGGGGACGGTGAACTTCATCGTCGCGCTGGCCTGCATCCAGTTGGAGGCCGGGCTGCGCCCGGACCAGGTCGGTCTCGGCCTGCCGGCCGGGCCGGGCGCGGCCGGCGGCGGCGTCGTCGCGCCGAGCGTGGTGAACGCGGCGCTGGACTGCCTGGCCCGCGGCACCAACTGCGGCAGCTTCCGCCCCCCGCGCACCTACCCGGGCATCCGCGGCGCGATGACGTGGTCGGTCAACTGGGACGTCACCAACGGCAACGGCTTCGCCCGCACGGTGGCCCCCCACCTCGACACCCTGCCCTGACACCCCCCACCCCCGAGGGGATCACGCGGTTGTGGTGCCCACGCAGGCCGCGAAACCGGCCGCACCGGGCACCACGACCGCGGCCCGCCCGGGTCACCGGGTGGCGTCGACGTGGTCGCGTCGGCGGGCGCGGCGGCGGGTCTTCTTGACCGCCCACCAGGCGATCATCACGACGAAGACGGCGATGATGCCGTAGTCGAACCAGTTGCTGTACTTCTCGATCTGCTGCCAGCGGGAGCCGAGGGCGTAGCCCAGGCCGACGAAGAGGGTGTTCCAGATGCCGCTGCCCAGCGTCGTGAACGCGACGAACTCGGGCAGCGGCATGCGGTTGGCCCCGGCGGGGACGGAGACCAGGCTGCGCACCACCGGGACCATCCGGCCGAAGAGCACCGCCCAGCGGCCGTGCCGCTCGAACCAGCGGTCCGCCTTCTCCAGGTCGTCCCGGTCGACCAGCGGCAGCTTGTCGAGCCAGCGTTTGAGCCGGTCCTCGCCGGCCGCCGCGCCCAGCCAGTAGAGGACGAGCGCCCCGGCCAGGGAACCGGCGGTGGCGGCGAGCACCACCAGCACCACGTTGAACCGGCCCTCACCGGCCAGGTAGCCGGCCATCGCCAGGACGATCTCGCTCGGGATCGGCGGGATGATGCTCTCCAGGGCGACCAGCAGCGCCACGCCGAGCGCGCCGGCGGCGTCGATGACCCCTGCCACCCATCCGGTCAGCCCGCCGAGCCGGGTCGGGTCGACGTTCTCGGCGAGTGCCATCGCGATCCTTTCGCCGGGTCCGGGGGATCAGATTCCTCTACCCCGTGACCCGCCGGTCACACCTGCCCGTGAGCCGAGCCACCCGGGCTCAGTCCTCGGGGTGCAGCGCCGCGTCGGCGGGTCCCCGCCACCAGCCGGTGAACCGGACCCGCAGCCCTGCCCGGGTGGGGGAGCAGCAGTACGGCCCGGCCGCCGCCACCGCCTCCGGCGGCAGCGGGGCGAGCCGGACCAGGCGCCACGGCCCGTCGTCGGCCCGGGCCCGGACGGTCAGCGCGTCCTCGCCGCGGCTGACCCGGACGGTGACCGCCCGCCCGGTCCACTCCGGCACCGGCGCGACCGACCAGTCGGACACCTCCCGGGTCACCACGGCCCCGACCTGCGGCTGCCCGTCGCTGACCTCCACCCCGGCCTTGACCCAGTTCCGCTCGTCCACCCGCACCAGCACGCCGGCCTGGTCGAACTGCTCGCCGTAGTCGAGGCGGAACGCCACCTCCATCGCGTCGCCGACGGGGAGGGGCGCGAGCAGCGCCGGGGCGTCGTCGTGCACGAAGCCGTACGAGGTGTGCCGCCACAGGTCGCTGCCCTCGGCCGGCTCCACCAGCAGCTCGCCCGCCGGCCCGTCCTCGACCCGCACCGGCTCGTTGCACCACTCGCCCTCGGCCCAGTCGACCGGTCGCTTCGCGTCACCCATGTCGGGACCGTACCCGTGGTGATCCACCCGACGCACCAGGGCTGCCGTTGGCGGACGACCACGCTGAACGCCGCCACGATGCCACCAGCCTCGCGCCGGCCGCTCCGGAGCTGCTCGCGTTTGCCGGGCGCGCGGATCGGAGACATTAGGTCGACATGGCTGACAGGTGGTATTCCGAGGCGGTCGTCTACTGCCTCGACATCGACACGTACGCGGACTCCGACGGCGACGGCGTCGGCGACATCCGGGGCCTGATCGGCCGACTCGACTACCTCGCCCGGCTGGGCGTGACCTGCCTCTGGCTGCACCCCATCCACCCGTCGCCCAACCGTGACGACGGCTACGACGCGACCGACTTCTACAACGTCGACCCGCGCTTCGGCACCCTCGGCGACTTCGCGGAGCTGCTGCACCAGGCGCAGAACCGCGGCATCCGGGTGATCATCGACCTGGTCGTCAACCACACCTCGGACGAGCACCCCTGGTTCCAGTCCGCCCGCTCCTCGCCGGACTCGCCGTACCGGGACTGGTACGTCTGGTCCGACCACGAGCCGGACGACCGCCACCAGGGCATGGTCTTCCCCGGCGAGCAGAACGAGACCTGGACCTACGACCGGACCGCCAAGGCCTGGTACTACCACCGGTTCTACAAGTTCCAGCCGGACCTCAACTTCGCGAACCCGAAGGTGCGCGAGGAGGTCAAGAAGATCGTGTCGTTCTGGCTCCAGCTCGGCGTCTCCGGCTTCCGGATGGACGCCGTGCCGTTCATCATCGAGCTGACTGAGCCGGGCAACCCGAGTTCCCCGAAGGACTTCGACTTCCTCACCGAGCTGCGCCAGCACGTGCAGTGGCGCCGGGGCGACGCCGTCCTGCTCGCCGAGGCCAACGTCGAGCCCGACCAGCTGCCGACCTTCTTCACCGACGCCGGCGGCTCGGCGAACCGCCTGCACATGCTCTTCGACTTCATGCTCAACGGGCGGCTGATGCTGGCCCTGGCGCGGCGGGACCCGGAGCCGATCATCGAGGCGCTGCGCGACACCCCCGCGCTGCCCGAGGGCGGGCAGTGGGCCACCTTCCTGCGCAACCACGACGAGATCGACCTCTCCCGGCTCACCGCCGAGCAGCGCAACCAGGTGTACGCGGAGTTCGGCCCGGACGAGAACATGCGCATCTACGACCGGGGCATCCGCCGCCGGCTCGCCCCGATGCTCGGCAACGACCGCCGGCGCATCGAGCTGGCGTACGCGCTGCAGTTCTCGCTGCGCGGCACGCCGGTGCTGCGCTACGGCGAGGAGATCGGCATGGGGGAGGACCTGTCGCTGCCCGGGCGGGAGGCGATCCGCACCCCGATGCAGTGGTCGTACCAGCCGAACGCCGGCTTCTCCACGGCCGACCCGGAGAAGCTGGTCCGCCCGGTGATCGACAAGGGCGACTTCAGCTACGAGAAGGTCAACGTGACCGCCCAGCGCAGCGACCCGAAGTCGTTGCTCGCCTGGTTCGAGCGGATGATCCGTACGCTCCGCGAGGCCCCCGAGGTGGGCTCGGGCTCGACCACGCACATCGATGTGGCGATGCCGCCGGGGGTGCTGGCGCACCGGGCCGACGGGCGGACCGGGACGATGGTCTTCCTGCACAACCTCGGCACCGCCGACGCGGAGGTGGACCTCAGCACGCTGGAGCCGGAGGCGGACCTCCCCGTCGACGTCCTCGCCGACCGCAACTACGGCGAGGTGGGCAAGCTGGACCGGCTCAAGCTGGCCGGCCAGGGCTACCGCTGGATCCGCCTCTGCCGCGGTCGCGGCCGCTGACCGGCCAGGACCAGTCCGTCGCGGGGAAGGACCTTCCCCGCCCGGTCACTCCCGCCAGCCGGCCAGTTCGACCCCCTTGGCGAACTCGACCCGGAAGCCCATGGTGATCTCGCCGCTCTCCCCCGGTTCGAGCCGCAGCCGCCAGGTCACCTCGCCCAGTTCCGTACGCTCGGCCGGCGGCGGGACGAGGGTGGTCTCCCGGACGACCACCGCTTCATCGCGGGACACCGGCAACTGGTCGAGCACCTCGACGGTCGCCGGCCTGGGCGTGTGGTTGGCCACGCTGATCCGGTACTCCACCTCCCGTCGCCGGGTCGAGCCGAGCGCGGCCCGGGTGTCGGCACGCCGGCGGAGTTCCCGTTCCACCCGTACCCGGTCGTCCACCCCGAGCGCCAACTCGGTCTCCTCACCGGGCGCCCACGCCCGCAGCCGGGTGGCCGCGACGAAGTCGGCGCCGTGGAAGACCGCCGCCGGGCCGGGCAGCAGCGTGTGCGCCGAGGTGTTGCGGACCGTCGCGCGCAGGTGCGCCTCGGCCGCGCGGACCGGCACGGTCACGTGGTCCAGCCGGGCCGGCAGTTCCAGCACGGCGATCGTGGCCCGGTACGCGCTGCCGTCCGCCGGCACCGCGACCGGGCGGGCCGGCCGGTAGGTGGCCGCGGTGACCCCCTGCTCGACCGCGGCGACGCTCTCCCGCACGCGGGGACGCGCCGGACCCGACCGGGCCGTGGCGCCCGCGGCCCCCGGCGCCGCGCCGGGCGCCGGGGGCGGCGGCATCGCGCCGAAGCTCGCCGCCGGCAGCGGTGCCGGTCGGACCCGGTCCAGGTACCAGGGCGACAGTTCGGGTACGCCGGCCGCCGCGGCCGGTCGGGCGGTCGAGAGCTGGAGCGCGCACTCCGGCCAGTCCTCGCCGGTGTCCTGGCTGACCAGGCCGAACCAGGTGACGGTCATGGTGTCGTCGACCAGCCGAAGGTCGTAGGAGGGCTGCCAGCGGGCCCCGTCGACCAGGTAGCTCAGCTCCAGGTCCAGCTCGGTGTCGTCGGCGTCCACCGACACGGTCACCTCGGCGGCGAGCCGGTCCGGTTCCCGCTTGCCGTTCGCGGCGTCGAGCTGCCGCTCGACAGCCGCCAGTTCCTCGGTCAGGTCGGTACGCTGCCGGGCCAACCCGCGCCGGCGGCTGTGGGAGTCGGCAAGCTGGCCGGCCACCGAGTCGGCGAAGACGGCCACGTCCGTCGGGGCGGCGTCACCGACGGCCAGCGCGCGGGCGTACGTGCCGCCGGCCCGCTCGGCCAGCCGGGCGAGGAACTGCCCCCGCTGCGTCTCGATCTCGTCCGTGTCGGCGACCTCGGCCAGTTCGTCGGCCAGCTCCCGGCGCCGTTGTTCCAGCGCGCCGACCTGCCCGTCGGTGCTGCGGGCCTGCCGCCACGTCGTCACGTCCACGCCGAGCACGGTGGCCGCGCCCCGGCCGCCCACCCGTAGCGACTCCCGCCGCAGGCCCAGCGGCAACGGTGCGACACGTAACCGGTGCTCACCGGCGGCCAACCGGGTGCTGCCCCGGCGGGTGACCCGGGCCCGGTCCGGGTAGACGGTGACACCGACGACGGGTGCTTCGAACTCCACTGCGTTCACGGCGGCGAGGGTAGCCGCAACGTGCTCGTGGCGGGGTCCACGACCGCTGTCCCTCGCCGGTCGGGCCCCGCGTACGCCTGGGTTAAGCTCCTTCGATCGAACGCAAGTTACCGGGAGGTAGGCATGTCGGAGGAGCAGCGGGTCGCCATCGTCACGGGGGCGGCGCGGGGGATCGGGGCGGCCACCGCCCGCCGGCTGGCTGCCGACGGCCTCGCGGTCGCGGTGGTCGACATCGACGAGTCGGCGGCCGGGGAGACCGTGGACGCGATCGCCGCGGCCGGCGGCCGGGCGCTCGGCGTCGGCGCGGACGTCTCCGACCGGGCCCAGGTCGAGGCCGCCGTCGAGCGGGTCGCCGCCGAGCTGGGCGCGCCGACCGTGCTGGTCAACAACGCCGGTGTGCTCCGCGACAACCTGCTGTTCAAGATGACCGACGCCGACTGGGACACGGTCATGGGCGTGCACCTGCGCGGCGCGTTCCTGTTCAGCCAGGCCGCCCAGAAGCACATGGTCGAGGCGAAGTGGGGCCGGATCGTCAACCTGTCCAGCACCTCCGCGCTGGGCAACCGGGGCCAGGCGAACTACTCCGCCGCGAAGGCCGGCCTCCAGGGCTTCACCAAGACCCTCGCGGTCGAGCTGGGCCCGTTCGGGGTGACCGTCAACGCGGTCGCGCCCGGTTTCATCGTCACCGACATGACCGCCGCCACCGCGGCCCGGATGAAGGTCGACTTCGAGGCGCTCCAGAAGCACGCCGAGTCGGAGATCCCGGTCCGCCGGGTCGGCCGGCCGGAGGACGTGGCGCACACCATCGCGTTCCTGGCCAGCGAGGGGGCGTCCTTCGTGTCGGGTCAGGTCATCTACGTCGCCGGCGGTCCCAAGGACTGACCCGCGCGCCCCGGCGGGCCACCGCCCGCCGGGGTCGGGCCGGTCTTCCCGGGAGCGACCGGTTCCCCGCGGTCACGTCGCCGCTGACGGCGTCCACGCCGAACGCGGCCCACGCGGCCGCCGGGTGCGCCGAGCCGGGTCAGGCGGGGTCGCGCCGGGTGCGCCAGAGCCAGAGCAGGCCGAGCACCGGCAGGACCAGCGGGATGTAGCCGTAGCCGCTGCCGAACCGCGACCAGACCGTCTCGTCGGGGAAGAGTTCCGGGTCGGCCACGCTGAGGATCCCGACGCCGAGCACCCCGGCCAGCTCCACGGTGCAGCACGCCAGGGCGACGCGCCGGCCGGCGGCGCCGGCGCGGGCCAGCCCCACCGCCGCGACGATGTAGATGGCCGCGGCGAGCGCCGAGAGCAGGTACGCCACGGGCGCCTCGTCGAACTTCGTGGCGATCTGCAGGCCGGCACGGCTCGTCGCGGCGATCGCGAAGAGCAGGTAGACCGCGATCAGCAGCCGTCCCGGGCCGGCGTTGGTCCGCTTCCGCTCCGGGGCCCGCGCCTCAGCCACCCAGCACCTCCCACGTCTGCTGGAGCCGTACGACGACCACCGGCGTGACCAGGCAGACCGCGCAGACGATGGCCGAGCCCCAGCGGGTCGGCTCCATCCTGGCCAGCACCCAGGCCAGGGGCGGCAGGCAGACCAGCGTGACCAGGTACCCGAAGAAGGCCCCCGGCTCGCCCGGCCGCTCGCCGCCGCCGAGGGCGACCAGCGCGAACGCGGTCAGCGCGAGCAGCGCCGCCTCCAGCACGGCCAGGCCCGCGAACTGCACCCGGTCCGGCGCGCGGCGCCGCAGCGTCGCCACCAGGGCCCAGGCGGCGACGAGGAGCGAGAGCGCGATCGAGGCGGTCGCGAGGAGCCCGTCCACCGGCGAACCGGCCGAGGCTGCGCTGGTCATCGGGGCCATCCGGGGCGCGGTTCGGTCACCGGCACAGCCTACTAACCCGCGTAGTACACCCGGTCACCCGCCGCCCCGCATCGGCGGCGCGTCGTCCGCCCGGCCCGGCCTGCGGGCGCGCGACGTCCGGCGAAGTCGTGCCGGCCGGCGCGGGGAGCGGGTCCGGCCGGGGCGACGACCGTCGCGAAGGGACGGTCCTACCCCTATCGACCCCTACTCATGTATTACGAAAACCTTTCGGAACGCTACTCTCTGGCTATCTCGCCGACCTCCGATGGCAAGTTCGTCCGACGGAGAGGATCGCCATGTCGTTGCCCACCATCCGCCCGGCGCTGAGCGTGGTGATGCCGACCTACCAGGATCCGCAGTGCCTCGCGCTGACCCTCCAGGCGCTGACCCGCCAGACGCTGCCGGCGGAACGCTTCGAAGTGATCGTGGTCCGGGACGGTGGCTCCTCCGACGGGTACGCCGAGGCTCTCGCCGAAGGCGCCGGCCTCCGCCTGCGCGTGGTGGAGCTGCCCCGGCGCAAGGGCCGCTCCGGCGCCCGGAACGAGGGGGCGCGGTGCGCCTCCGCGCCCTTGCTGGTCTTCCTCGACGCCGACTCGTGGGCGGTGCCCGACCTGTTGGAGAGACACCTGGCGTGGCACAGCGCGCCCGGCAACGCGGCGGTGCTGATCGGCCGGCGGGACGAGATCGGCCTCGCCGACCTACCCGCCGTGCTGGCCGGCGAGTCGCACACGATCCCGCGTGCCTTCCCACACGGTGGCGACCTGCGGTTCGCGATGGGACTGCCGGACGACGACAGCGACTGGCTCCGGGCCGGCTGGGTGGTCGCCTACACGCACAACATCTCGCTCGCCAGCTCCCGCTTCGCCCAGGTCGGTGGCTACCGCGAGGCGTTCGGTCTGAGCTACGGCGTGGAGGACGTCGAGCTGTTCTACCGCGTGGACCGGAGCCTGCCGGACGGCGTCAACTTCGGCTACGACGACGACGCCCGGGTCGTCCACCTGCCGCACCACAAGAACATCACCCGCAACTGGATGGAGATGAAGGCCAACTTCCAGCAGGCCGCCAGGATGTACCCCTGCCTGGAGTGGGAGTTCCTCACCGCGGTCATGGGGTACGAGGCCATCCGGCGGATCCTGCACTACCGGGCGCTCATCGACGAGTGCGTCGAGCGGTCGGCCTGCGCCATCGGGCCCGCCGCCGCGCGCCTCGCCGGCCAGTTGCGGGGGCCCAGGGTGCTCTGGATAGGCACCGGCCGCGCCGACTCCGGGCTGCCCGCCTCGGCGCTCACCTACGACTACGCCGCACCCATCGGGCCGACCAACTTCCACCTGCTCGGCGTGGCCCCACCCATGCCGCCGGGCAGTCTGGACGCGGTGGTCAGCGTCGACTTCTGGCGGTACCTGCTGTGGCCGGAACTCTGCCAGTTCATCTCCGCCTCGCTGCTGCTGGCCGGCGAGGTCCACCTGGTCGCCACCGCCGACCCGACGCCGGGGATGTGCGCCGCCGACCCGCGGACGCTGGACTACCTGCGCCAGACCCAGGCCGCCCAGTGCGCGGCCGAGCTGCGCGCGGTCGAGGGGCTCGGCCACGTGCTGACGTTGCGGGCTCCGCAGCCCGCCACCAGCGCCGCGCGCCGCGCGCCCGGCCAGGTCGCCGCCAGGGCGTGACCCACGGCACCGGCGGGCCGCTCCCCGGCGCCGGGGTGGCAGCTCGACGGTGCGGCCGGGCCCGACGTGGGTGTCCCGGCCAGTCCCACCGCGCCCGGATCCGCCGCTCGAGACGGAAAGGCGAGCATCATGCGCGTACTGCTGTCGACCCTCGGGTCACGCGGCGACGTCCAACCGCTGGTGGCGTTGGCGGCGCGGTTGAAGGCTCTCGACCTGCAGGTCCGCCTCTGCGCCCCGCCGGACTTCGCCCGGTGGGTGGCCAGCTTCCAGATTCCCTTCGTGCCCGTCGGTCCGCCCTGGCGCAGGTCGGCGGCGCCCAGGTCGCGGGCCGCCGTGCCCCGGCCCTCGCCGGCACGGGTACGCCAGCTGGCCGAGTCCTCCATCGCGATCCAGTTCGAGGTGTTGTCGGCGGCGGCCCGGGACTGTGACGTCCTCCTCGCGGCGACCGGCCTTCAGATCGCCGCCCGCACCGTGGCGGAAAGACGGGGCATTCCGTACGTCTTCGCGGCGCTCTGCCCGGCAGCCCTTCCCGCACCGCACCACCCCCCGTTGCCGCTGCCGGTCCTCGGGGAGGTGCCCGCGCCCGAGTCGGCCGACAACCGCGAACTGTGGGCCGCCAACCTGCGGCACGTCAACGACACCTTCGGCGCGCCGCTCAACGCGCTGCGGGCGGCGGTGGGACTGGTTCCGGTCGACGACGTCACCGCCCACATCCACACCGACCAGCCGTGGCTGGCCGCCGACCCGACACTGGCGCCCTGGCCGGATGCCGACACGGCTGTCTATCAACCGGGCGCCTGGCTGCTGCCGGACGAGCGGGCGCTGCCCACCGAGCTGACGACCTTCCTGGACGCCGGCGAGCCGTGCGTCTACGTCGGATTCGGCAGCATCGCCGCACCCCCGGGCCTGCTGGAGACGGCTGTCCAGGCGGTGCGCGCGGTCGGCTGCCGGCTGGTCGTCTCCCGGGGCTGGGCACCCCTCTCGCCGGTCGACCGGGCGCCCGACTGCATGGTCGTCGGCGAGGTGAACCAGCAGGCGCTGTTCAAGAGGGTGGCCGCGGCGGTCCACCACGGCGGCTCGGGCACCACGACCACGGCGGCGCGGGCCGGGACGCCGCAGGTCGTCATACCGCAGGTCTACGACCAGCACTACTTCGCGCGCCGGGTGTCCGCACTCGGCATCGGCAGCGCGCACCCCGGCGCGGTACCGACCGTCGAGTCGCTGACCGCGGCGCTCGGCGCCGCACTGCGGCCCGAGGTGGCCGCCCGCGCCCGCGCGTTCGCCGCCGTCGTACGCACCGACGGAGCGCAGGTCGCCGCGGAGCGGTTGACCGCCACTCTGCGGGCCTGAGCACCCTGTCACCGATCACCCGCCGGGACGCGCCGGCCGGGCAGCACTGCGGCGGGGAAGGCCCCGCGACGGATCCTCGCGGGTACCGTGGTGTGACGACGACGGTGGAGGTTCTCGTGGTGCGGTTCGGGTTGTTCGGCACCGGTCACTGGGCGGCGGAGACGCACGGCGCGGCGCTGGACGCGCACCCGGGGGTCGCGTTCACGGGCGTGTGGGGCCGCGACCCGCGCAAGGCCGCCGCCCTGGCCGAGCGCTACGGGGTGCCGGCGTTCGACGACGCCGACGCGCTGATCGACGCCTGCGACGCGGTCGCCGTGGCCCTCCCGCCGGACGTCCAGGCCGGCATCGCGGTCCGCGCGGCCACCGCCGGCCGCCACCTGCTGCTGGACAAGCCGCTCGCGTTGCGCGTCGCCGACGCCGACCGGGTGGTCGAGGCCGCGCAGGCGGCGGGCGTCGCCTCGGTGGTCTTCTTCACCGGCCGCTACCAGCCGGACGTCGCCGGCTTCCTCGCCTCGACGGCCGCCGTCGGGGGGTGGCACACCGCCAAGGCGATCCGGTTCGGGTCCATCTTCCAGCCCGGCAGCCCGTACGGGGCCTCGCCCTGGCGCCGGGAGCACGGCGCGCTCTGGGACATCGGCCCGCACGCGCTGTCGCTCCTCCTGCCCGTGCTCGGCCGGGTCACCCGCGTCGCCGCGATGGACGGGCCGCGCGGGCTCGTCCACCTGCTCCTCACCCACGACGGGGGCGCGACCAGCACGGTGTCGCTGACCCTGGACGCCCCGCAGGAGGCGGTGAGCCGGGAGTTCGTCTTCTACGGCGAGAACGGCGTCGAGACCGTCCCGCCCGGCGAGGGCGACTCGGCGACCGCGTTCGGGGTGGCGATCGACCAGTTGCTGGAGGAGATCGGGTCGGGCACCCGCGACCACCGCTGCGACGTGCGCTTCGGCCGCGAGGTCGTCGCCGTGCTCGCCGCCGCCGAGACCACCCGCGCCGAGGGCCGCACCGTCGACGTGGCGGGCTGAGCAGGAACTCCGGCGCCGCCCCGGCGCATCCCCGGCCACCCGGCGACGAAGGCGGCGCCGCGACTGCGCTCCAGGACGACGCGCCGCGGCGGTGACGCCGGCGGGTGGATCGGCGGGCCGGGCGGAAATACGGTCGCCGGGCGGGGACGGCGGCGCTAGGGTCGCGGGCATGTCTCCGCACGCTCTGATCGAGGGGGTCGGCACGCCGGCCGCCTTCGGGCCGCTCCTGGTGGCCCGCCCGCGAGTCCGGCGTCCGGCCCTGGCCGGCGCGACCCGCGACTGATCCCGCACCGCACACGCAGCACCCTTCGCCCGGTCCTACCCGGGCGCCGGGCGCCGTCCCACCGCCGTCCCGGGTGACCTCCCGGGGGTGAGCGCCGCCGTCGGCGTCACCCCGGTCACCGACCCGGCCGTGGCGTGCGCACGCCACCCCGGCCGTCGGCCCGGCGGTGGGTTGCCGCACGCGACCCCGGTCTCCGGTCCGGCGGTGGCGTGCCGCCGTGCGCCGCCGATCCGAAGTTCCGCGCCACGCCCAGGGCCGTCCGAGTCCACTCTTCCCTCGGACAGGCCCCGCTTGCGGCTGCCTGTCCGCCGCGTCGCCGCTCGGCGACAGACAGGACGATGACACGTGGCGCCCCGCCGTACCCGAGTAACCGAACGCGACCGGTCCCGTCGCGTACTCTCCCAGAACTTCCTCGCCGACCCGGCCGCGATCGCCCGGGTGGTCCACGCCGCCCGCCCCGCGCCCGACCGGCTCCTGCTGGAGGTGGGCGCCGGCCGGGGCCAGCTCACCCGGCCGCTCGCGGCCCGCTGCCGGCACCTGACGGCGTACGAGGTGGACCCGGCCGCCGGCGCCGAGCTGGCCACGGTCTGCGCGACCCTGCCGAACGTGACCCACCGGCAGGTCGACTTCCTCACCGTCACGCCGCCGCCGGAGGAGTTCGATGTCGTCGGCAACATCCCCTGGTCGCTCACCTCGGCCGTGGTGCGGTGGTGCCTGGCCGCGCCGGGACTGCGCGCGGCGACCCTGCTCACCCAGCTCGAGTACGCCCGCCGGCGCAGCGGCGACTACGGCCGGTGGACCCGGCTCACCGTGCTGACCTGGCCGGAGTTCGGCTGGCGCCTCGCCGGCCGGGTGCCCCGCACCGCGTTCCGCCCGGTCCCGAGGGTGGACGCCGGCATCCTGCGCGTCGAGCGGCGGCCGGAGCCGCTGCTGGCCGCGTCGGCGCTGCCCGCGTACCGCCGGATGGTGGAGATCGGCTTCGACGGGGTCGGCGGCTCGCTCGCGGCCTCGCTGGCCCGGCACCACCCGCGGGCGCGGCTGTCGGCGGCGCTGCGGGCGACCCGGCTCGACCCGGCCACCCCGGTCGGGCACGTCTGGCCGGAGCAGTGGCTGGTGCTGTTCCGGCTGCTGCACGCCCGCTGAACCCGGGCGGGGCGGCGGTCAGGCCAGCGTGTTCAGGGCCTCGCCGAGTTCGGCGGGGGAGTCGAACTCCTCCGCCGGCAGGGCCCGGAGCGTCTGGAGCATCTCCGTGCTGACGCCGTTCTCCTGGCCCCAGCGGACCAGGTCCTCGCGGGAGACCGGGTAGTCGAGCCCGGCCAGGTACTCCTGCAACTGCACGCCGGTGACGGTCATGCCGGCGGGCTACCCGCTCAGCCCGCCGGCACACCGCCCGCTCCGACTCCGGTCCCGCCGTCGGCGGGACCGGAGTCGGTCGCGGGTCGTCCCGCCGGTCGCCGCGCCCGTCGGCGACCGGCGTTTGCCCGGCGACACGCCGGGTAGCCGCCCGCCATGCTGGTTCAGCGGCTCGGCGCGCCGAGCGACTTCGACCCGTTGCTGGAGCGCGTCCGGGACGCCCGGATCGTGATGATCGGCGAGGCGACGCACGGCACCTACGACTACTACCGGCTGCGCGAACAGCTCACCCGCCGGCTCATCGCCGAGTGCGGCTTCTCCTTCGTCGCGGTGGAGGGGGACTGGCCGGACTGCGACCGGGTGCACCGCTCGGTGACCGGCGCACCGGGCGGGGCGGTCGAGCCGCGCGCCGCGCTGGAGCGGTTCGAGCGCTGGCCGACGTGGATGTGGGCGAACGCCGAGGTGGCCCGGTTCTGCAGCTGGCTGCGGGCGTGGAACGTCGAGCGGCCGGTGGAGGCCCGGGCCGGCTTCCACGGCCTGGACGTCTACAGCCTCTGGGAGTCCATGCAGGCGATCTTCGACTACCTCGGCGAGGAGGATCCGGCGTCGCTGGAGGCGGCGCAGGACGCGTACCGCTGCTTCGAGCCGTACGGCAAGCGCGTCGAGGAGTACGGCATGGCCAGCCGGTTCGTCTCCGCGCGGTGCGAGGAGGAGGTCGTCCGGCTGCTGGCGCGTACCCGCGAACAGGCCGCCGCAGACGGCCCGGACAGCTTCTCGGCCTGGCAGAACGCGGAGGTGGTGGCCGGCGCGGAGCGCTACTACCGGGCCATGGTCCGCGGCGGGCCGGAGTCGTGGAACGTCCGGGACATCCACATGGCGGACACGCTGGACCGGCTGCTGGACCGCTACGGGCCCGGCGCGCGGGGGATCGTCTGGGCGCACAACACCCACGTCGGGGACGCCCGGGCCACCGACATGGCCGCCGACGGGATGATCAACATCGGCCAGTTGGCCCGCGAGCGGCACGGGGCCGACGAGGTGGTCCTGGTCGGCTTCGGCAGCTACCGGGGCACGGTGATCGCCGCGCCGCGTTGGGGCTCGCCGGCCGAGGCGATGGCGGTGCCGCCGGCCCGCCCCGGCTCGGTGGAGCACCGGCTGCACGAGCTGATGCCGGAGCGGGCCGTGCTCGTCTTCGGCGGCCCCGACCAGCCGGGCTGGGTCACCGGAACCGCCGACCACCGGGCGATCGGGGTGGTCTACGACCCCTCGTTCGAGTCCTGGGGCAACTACGTGCCGACCCGGCTGGGGGAGCGGTACGACGCCTTCGTCTGGTGCGACGAGACCACCGCCCTGCACCCGCTGCCCGCCCTGACCACCCCCGGCGAGATGGAGACCTACCCGGCCGGCGTCTGACCGTCCGGCGCCCGCGGAGCCGGCGCGGCGCGCAGGGCGCCGGCCCGGGCGGCGGCCAGCGCCGCGTCGGCGGCCCGGTCGGCGACCGCCGTGTCGACCGGTTCCCCGCTGACGAACAGCCGGTAGTAGAGCGGGGCGACGGCCACCCGGACCACCTCGGTGGGGTCGGTGTCGGCGGGCAGTTCGCCCCGCGCGACCGCGCGGCGTACGACCGGCGCGGCCTGCTCGTGCCGGGCGGCGAGGAAGGCGTGCAGGGCGCGGGCGGCCGACGGGTTCTGCACCGCCGCGGAGACGAAGGCGGTGGCGACCGGGCCGTCCTCGGGGTCGGTGAAGCCGATCAGCACCTCCCGGGTCAGCGCCCGCAGGTCGCCGGCGAGGTCCCCGGTGTCCGGGACCGGCCACGGCTCGCCGCTGGCCAGCTCCAGGGCGTCGGCGATCAGCCCTTCGACGTTGCCCCAGCGCCGGTAGACGGTGGTCTTGTGCACGCCGGAGCGTTCGGCGACCGCCTCGACGGTCAGCCCCTGGTAGCCCCGCTCGGCCAGCTCGGCCAGGGTGGCCGCGCGGACGGCGGCGCGGACCCGGGCGGTGCGGCCGCCGGGACGGGTGGCGCGGTCGGGAGACAAAGGCAACTCCAGTTGCATTACGACGGCGGGGCTGGCATGCTGATCCTATCGCAACGACAGTTGCGTTTAGGTGCCGCGCCGTGCGCGGCGGAGAAGGAGCCGCATGACCGCCGTCCCGAACCCGATGACCCGCCACCCGCTGCCCGGCTTCGACCGGGTCGCCTTCCTCAAGCCCGTCGTCACCTCGCCGACGATCGAGGTGGGGGAGTACACCTACTACGACGACCCCGCCGGGCCGGCCGACTTCGAGCACGCCAACGTGCTCTACGCGTACGGGCCGGAGCGGCTGGTCATCGGGCGGTACTGCGCGATCGCCGCCGGCACCCGGTTCCTGATGGCCGGCGGGGCCCACCCCACCGCCGGGGTCTCCACCTACCCGTTCGCCATGTTCGAGGGCGCCTGGCGGGACGCCACGCTGGACCTCGCGACCGGCATGCCGAGCCGGGGCGACACGGTGGTCGGCAACGACGTCTGGTTCGGCTACGGCTGCCTGATCATGCCGGGCGTGCGGATCGGCGACGGGGCGATCATCGCGGCCGGCTCGGTGGTCACGGCGGATGTCGAGCCGTACGCCGTGGTGGGCGGGAATCCGGCGCGGCTGATCCGACGGCGCTTCGAGGCGGCCGACGTGCAACGGCTGCTCGACCTGGCGTGGTGGGACTGGCCGGCGGAGCAGGTGGCCCGGCACGCCCGCACCATCATGGCGGGCTCCCCGGCCGACCTGGAACGGGCGGTACGCGGCTGATCCCGGGGCCGCCGCGTCCGCACCGCCGACGGCGGTCGGGGCCCGCCCCGGCGGCCGGGCGCCCGTACGCAGGGGCCCGCCCGGCGTCCGGTGGGACGCCGGGCGGGCCGGGCGGCTCAGCTGCGCGGGCCCACCGGCGCCCGCTCGTCGAGGTGGGCGCGCAGGCCCTCGCCCTCGATGTCGACGTTGGGCAGGACCTTCTCCAGCCAGCGCGGCAGCCACCAGGCGCCCCGGCCGAGCAGCGACATCACCGCCGGCACGATGGTCATCCGCACCACGAAGGCGTCGATGGCGACACCGACCGCGAGCGCGAAGCCCATCGACTTGATCACCGGGTCGTCGAGGAACACGAAGCCGCCGAAGACGGAGATCATGATCAGCGCGGCGGCGGTGACCACCCGGGCCCCGTGCCCCATCCCGTTGATGGTCGCCTGCTGCGCGGTGTCGCCGTGCACGAAGTCCTCCCGCATCCGGGAGACCAGGAAGACCTCGTAGTCCATCGCCAGGCCGAACAGGATGCCGATCAGCAGGATCGGCAGGAAGCTGACCAGCGGGCCGGGCGTGTCCAGGCCGACCAGGTCGGCGAGGTGGCCCTGCTGGAACACCGCCACCGTGATGCCGAACGTGGCGGCGACGGTGAGCAGGAAGCCCAGCGCGGCCTTGACCGGCACCAGCACCGAGCGGAAGACGAGCATCAGCAGCAGCACCGAGAGCCCGACCACCAGCAACAGGTAGACCGGCAGGGCGTCGGAGAGCTTCTCGGAGACGTCGATGCCGATGGCGGTCGCACCGGTCAGCAGCACGTCCACGTCGCGGAACTCGCCGACCGACGCCCGGACGTCGTTGACCAGCGTCTCGGTGGCCTCGTCGGTCGGCCCCGTCTTCGGCACCACGCCGAGCAGCGCGGTGCGGCCGTCCGGGCTGAGCTGCGGCGGAGCCACCGCGAGGACGTTCTCGGTGCGCTGGACCAGCGCGGTGACCTGCGGGATGGCGGCCGAGGTGGCCTGCGGGGTGTCACCGGCGACCACGACCGCGAGCCGGCCGGTGAAGCCCGGCCCGAAGCCCTCGGTGATCAGGTCGTTCGACGCCCGGGCGGGCGAACCGACCGGCGCGGCGCCCGCGTCCGGCAGCGCCAGCCGCATGTCGGGCGTGGGCAGCGCCAGCAGGCCCAGCCCGAGCAGCCCGACCAGGATGACGGGCACCCGGAACCGGGTGACGGCGCGCGCCCAGCGGAATCCGAACCCGGAGCGGTCCTCGGCGGCCGGCGCGGTGGTTCCGGGGGCGTCGGCCGGCCCGTCCCCGGCCGGCGTCGACGAGCGCAGCTTGCGGGGGAGCACCCGGCGGCCGGCGAAGCCGAGCAGGGCGGGCTGGAGGGTGATCGCGACCAGCACCGCGACGGTGACGGTGGCGGCGGCGGCCAGACCCATCACGGTCAGGAACGGGATGTTCACCACGGCCAGGCCGGCCAGCGCGATGACCACGGTGGCCCCGGCGAAGAGCACGGCTGAGCCGGCGGTGCCCACCGCGCGGCCCACCGCCTCGTCCGGCGGCAGCCCCTCCATCAGGTTCTGCCGGTAGCGGGAGGTGATGAAGAGCGAGTAGTCGATGCCGACCGCCAGGCCGAGCATCAGGGCGAGGATCGGCGCGGTGCTGGTCAGGTCGACCACGCTGCTGAGCGCGAAGAGCCCCGCCATGCCGACGCCCACGCCGATCAGGGCGTTGAGCATGGTCATTCCGGCCGCCACCAGCGACCCGAACGTGACCACCAGGACGATCGCGGCGATCGCGACGCCGATCGCCTCGGTCGAGCCGACCTCCGGCACGGCGTTGAGCACCTCGCCGCCGGGCGCGACCTGCCAGCCCTGGGCCTCGGCCCGCGCGCCGACCTGCTCGTACGCGTCGCGCTGGGCGTCGGTCACCTCGTCGGCGCGGGTGGCGAACTGGACCTGGACCAGCGCGTACCGGCCGTCGGGGGAGACCGCCCCCACCTGGAACGGGTCGACGGCGCCGACCACCCCGGGCAGCGTCGCGGCCTCCTGGGCGAGTTCCTTCACCACGGCCTGCCCCTGGGGGCTGCCGAGCGCGCCGTCGGCGGGCGCCTTGACCGCGATCGTGCCGGTGGCGCCGCTGGCCGCCGGGAACTGCCCGGCGAGCAGGTCGAGGGCGCGCTGCGACTCCGTGCCGGGCATCGTGAAGTTGTCCGCTATCGGGCCGCGCAGGGTCGCGGCGGCGAGGCCGAGACCGACGAGTACGACGAGCCAGATCGCCGCGACGAGTCGCCGCCGGCGCATCGAGCCCCGGCCGAGCCGGTAGAGCAGGGTGGCCATGAGTTCCTTGTCCTCGCCTCGTGTGTGGTTGGGAACGAGTCAGTCGACGGGCTCGAGCGCCCGTCGTACGAGTGCCAGCAGGGCGGGGCGCAGTTCCTCGTCGGGCACGTCGACGAACTCGCCGCACGTCTCCGAGATGCCGGCGAGCACCACCAGCGCCGCGATCCGGGCGGCGGGTCGCTCCGGGTGCCCGGCGAGCGCGTCGATCAGCCGCTCGGAGATCCGCTGGATGTGCGCGAAGGCAGGCTGCTGGAGCAACTCCGGGAACTCGCCCCGGAGCAGGGCGATCTCCCGTCGGAACCGGACCGCGAGGTCGACGAAGCCCTCCGCGGCGACCCGCTGGGCGGCCCCGCCGTGGTGCGCGGCGATCCGCTCGTCGAGCGCCTGGAGGACGTCGATGGCCGGGGCCATCAGCTCGGTGAGGATGGCCTCCTTGTTGGCGAAGTGGTAGAGCACCGCCGCCTTGGAGCAGCCCACCTCGCGGGCGATGTCCTGCAACGAGGTGCCCCGGTAGCCGGTCACCCCGAAACGCCGCGCCGCCGCCGCCAGGATCTCGTCGTGCGTCTCCGGTACCGCCCGTGCCATGCCGGTCCACCTCCCCGAACCAGCATGCCTGACCGATCGGTCAGAGCCTGACCGATCGGTCAGATCGAGGGCGTGGCGTTCCCCACACGCCATCGGGGTCTGCTGTCGGGCCGAGCCGCTCCGCCGCCGCCTAGCCCGCCTCGCCGTGCGCCCGGTCGTACGTGGCCCGCGCCTGCGCGATGGCGGCGCGGTGCCGCTCGGCCCAGCTGGTCAGGGCGACCAGCGAGTCGTAGAGCTCCAGTGCGATCGGGGTGGCGGTGTACTCCACCTTCGGCGGCACGGTCGGGTAGACCGTCCGCTGCAGCAGCCCGTCGCGTTCCAGCTGGCGCAGGGTCAGGGTGAGCATCCGGCGGCTGATCCCCTCCACGTGGCGCTCCAGCTCGGTGAAGCGCACCGGCCCCTGGGAGGCGGCGACCAGGATGCCGATGCTCCACTTGCCGCCCACCCGGTCGAGCACCTCCCGGACGGTGCACGCCTTGGCCTGGCCGGGGGTGAAGGGCGCGTCGCCGGCGACGCACGCCTGCGCCAGGTCGACGGACACATCGGTGTTCCCCTGGGACATAAAAGTGCCTCCTTATGCTGGGCCTCACGGTCACAGAAGATGTCTCTGGTAACAAACCATGCACTTAGGAGGCGTCCGATGTCCACCCGTACCGGCGACAAGCGCTGGCCGGCGCTGTTCGTGCTCTGCGCCGGCAGCCTGATGATCATCCTCGACGGCAGTATCGTCGCCGTGGCGCTGCCCGCCATCCAGCGGGATCTCGGCTTCACCGCGACGGGCCTGGCCTGGGTGGTCAACGCCTACCTCGTCGCCTTCGGCGGGCTGCTGCTGCTCGCCGGCCGCCTCGGCGACCTGCTCGGCCGCCGGGCGGCCTTCCTGGCCGGCGTCACGCTGTTCACCGTGGCCTCGCTGCTCTGCGCGGTCGCGACCGGCCCGGAGGTGCTGATCGTGGCACGCTTTCTCCAGGGCGTCGGCGGGGCGCTCACCATGGCGGTCAGCCTCGGCATGATCGTCCGGCTCTTCCCGGAACCGGCCGAGCGGGCCCGCGCCATCGCCGTCTTCAGCTTCACCGGCGCCGCCGGGTCGTCGATCGGCATGCTGGCGGGAGGCGTGCTCACCGACCTCGCCGGCTGGCCCGCCATCTTCGCGATCAACCTGCCGATCGGCCTGGCGATCCTGGTGGGCGCCGTACGCCTGCTCGACGCCGACCGCGGGATGGGGCTGCGCGCCGGCCTGGACCTGCTCGGCGGGACGCTGGTCACCGGGGGCCTGATGCTCGCCGTGCTGGCGATCGTCGGCACCGAGGAACACGGCTGGGCCTCCGCCCGGACGCTCGGCGCGGCCGGCCTCGCGGCGGCCCTGCTCGTGGCGTTCGCGCTGCGGCAGCGGTCGGCCGCGACCCCGCTGCTGCCGCCGCGGGTGCTGCGCACCCCCGACCTGGTCGCCGCCAACGTCGTGCAGTTCCTCATGGTCGCCGCGTACTTCGGCTTCCAGTTCCTGCTCGCCCTCGAACTCCAGCTGGTGCTGGATCTCGACCCGACGGCCACCGGGCTGGCCTTCCTGCCCACGCCGGTGACGATCGCGGTGATCTCGCTCGGCGTCGCCGGGCGGCTGATCGCCCGCCACGGCGCCCGGACGGTGCTGGTCACCGGTCTCGCGGTGGCCGTGGTCGCGTTCCTGCTGCTCGCCCGGATCCCGGTCGACGGCGGCTACCTGCCCGACGTGCTCCCGGCGGTGCTCCTCTTCGGCGTCGCCGGCGGCCTCACCCTGCCGGCGGTCACCACGCTGGCGATGGCCGGCGCCGACCCGGCCGACGCCGGGCTGGCCTCCGGCCTGGTCAACACCACCCAGCAGGTCGGTGGCGCGTTCGGGCTGGCCGCGCTCGCCACGCTGGCCGCCAGCCGCGCCGACGGCCTGCGGGACGCCGGCTGGATGGAGGCCGACGCGCTCGCCGCCGGCTACCGGACGGCGTTCGCCGTGGCCGCCGTCCTCGTCACGGCGGCGCTGCTGGTCGCCCTGGTGACGCTGCGCCGCCGCCCGACCCCGGCGACCCCGCCCACGGAGCCCACGGAGCCCACGGAGCCTGCCTCGTCCACCAAGCCCACCGAGCCCGCCGCGTCCGCCGAGCCCACGGCGCCTGCCTCGTCCGCCGAGCCCACGGCGCCTGCCTCGTCCGCCGAGCCCACGGCGCCT
>NZ_JBPQTP010000071.1:0-35635 GCF_051386395.1 Micromonospora sp. URMC 106 | reverse complement strand
CGGGGAGGCCCGGCCGTCCCGGGCGCCCGCAGCGCCGCACGCCGAACTGAGGACGAGCAGGAGACCTGGGAGTACGGCGAGGGCGACGACGAGCTCTGGACGACCGAGTCGGTCGCCGTCGGCAATATCGAGGCGCCGGCGGAGCACCGACCGCAGCAGCAGGGCAAGGCGCTCGGTCAGGGCTGACGCACGGGCGGGCCGGTCACCACACCATGGGTGGCCGGCCCGTACCATGCGGTGACCGTGCATCCGGCCGATCGACGGCCCACAGAGGAAGGTACGCGCGATGCGTCTCGTCCCTCGCCCGGCGGCCACGCTGGCCACGGCCGCGCTGAGCGTCCTGGCGGCCCTGGCCCTGGCCCTGGCGGGCACGCCGGCCCAAGCCGCCGACAGCCGCAAGGACGCCTGGCACCTCGACGCCCTCGAACTGACCGAGCTGCACAAGCTCAGCCAGGGTGAGGGCATCACGGTCGCGGTCGTCGACACCGGAGTGGACGCCCGGCACCCGGACCTGAAGAACAACGTGCTCCCCGGCGTGGATCTCTACGACGACCGGAGCAAGGGGCACCAGGACCGGCAGGGGCACGGCACCGCGATGGCGTCCCTGATCGCCGGCCACGGGCACGGCCCGGGCGGCCGCGAGGGCGTGCTCGGCGTCGCCCCGAAGGCCAAGCTCCTGCCGGTGACCGTGCAGGGCGCCGAGGGCAAGGCGATCATCGCGCCGGACGCGCTCGCGGCCGGGATCGACTGGGCGGTGGACCACGGCGCCGACGTCATCAACGTCTCCCTGGGCAGCTCGACCGACGTCGATCTGGACCGGGCGGTGAAACGGGCGTACCAGAAGAACGTCATCGTCGTCGCCGCTGTCGGCAACAAGCAGGACGCGATCATCGGTAGCCCGGCCCGGCACCCCGGCGCGCTCGCCGTGACCGGCACCGACCGCAACGGTCGCCCCAGCCGAATCGCCGCCATTCCCGCCGAGGAGACCGACCTCGCCGCACCCGGCGACGACCTGTTCGCCGCGCTGCCCGGCGGGCGGTACACGATGAGCACCGGGAGCAGCGGCTCCGCCGCGCTCGTCTCCGGCGCGGTCGCCCTGGTGAAGTCGAAGTACCCGAACCTCAACTCGCACGACCTGTTCAAGCGGATGCTGGAGACCACGCGGGACGCCGGCACACCGGGTAAGGACCTCGACTACGGCTACGGCCAGCTCGACCTGCGCCGGGCGTTGACCGGCGAGCCGGACGGCCGAGGCAGCCGCACACAGGCGCCTCGGGAGCCCGCGCTCGACCCGACGCTGGCCCGGGCGCGCGCGGAGAACTCGGGGACACCGAACAAGACCCTCGAATGGGTGCTCTCGCTGGCGGTCGTACTCGTCGTCCTCGGCCTCGTGGTGACGGTGGTGCTGCTCGTGTGGCGACGCCTCCGTCGGAGGAGCGCGGCATCCGCGGAGGAGGCCCGCACGCCGGTCGCCAGTCCCGCCGGGAGCGGAACCCCGTACCCGCCGGCACCCGGGGCGCATCCGGTCGGGCCGGGCGTGCCGCCGTCGGGCCCGGCGGGCGGGCAGCCGGCCCACCCCTCCGACCCGACGGGTGACGCCGGCTGGCGCCGGCCGGGCGCCTGACGGACAGGAGGCGAGATGCCGGCCCAGTTCCCCGGCACCGGGCCCCCGTCACCGCCCGGCGCGGTACCCCCGCATGCCGGACCGTCCGGTGCGCCGGTGCCGCCCACGGCCGTCCGGCGGCCGGCCACGGTGATCGCGGCGATCCTCCTGATGGTGCCCACGGCCCTCACCTGGCTCGTCGCGGGCGTCGCCTTCCTCGTGGCGATGGCGAGGAGCGACGGAGACGGCAAGGTGTTCCTGATCGTCATCGCCCTGCTGATCCTGGCGCTCTGCCTGCTGCTGGTGGCCATGACGGTGGGTGGGATGGTGCTCGCCTGGCGCCGGGCGGGCGCCGCGGGGCTGCGGACGCCGGCCACGTTCACCTTCGGGCTCTTCGTCCTCGCCCTGGTCGGCCTGCTCGTGCAGGGCAGGCTCAGCTTCCAACCGACGATGGTCACGCCGCTGGTCGTGGGCGGGCTCTCCGGGGTGGCACTCGTCCTGCTCAAGAGCCGGTCGGCCCGGGACTGGTTCGCCGACAACCGGCGCTGACCCGCGCTGCCGCCGCGGCCCCGGCCCTCCGGGGCGGCGGCGCCAGGGCCCCGAGCCGGCCGCCGGTCAGGCCGGCAACCAGCGCCCGCTGGCCGCGTCGAAGCGGGCCAGCAACTCGTCGCGGCCGTCGTGGTGCAGGCAGTGCAGGCCCGTCCCGTCCGGCACCACCAGTGACTCCATCCGCGGCTGGCCGCGCCCCCAGTCCTCGGGCGTGTCCTCGTTGGGTTCCCACCGCAACACGGCCACCCACTCGTCGGACTCCGCGAACGGCGAACCCTCGCCGAGCAGGCCGAGGCGCCGGTAGAGCCGGGTGGGCGTGTCCCGGCCCGGCCCGGCCCAGGCGTGCACCAGCCCGGCGGCTCGCTGGTAACCGTCCTCCAAATAGGACGGCAGGTACCGGTGCGGGATCACCAGCTGCAGCCGTACCGGCAGGTCCGGGTCCGGCTCGTACTCGGCGTCCTCGTCCGGCACCGTCCGCTGCGCCGGTACGCCCGCCATGGCCGGCTCGGCGTACGCGGCCGTCTCCAGGCGCTGACGCTCCTCCTCGCTGGCACTGGTGACCGCCTGCCGTAGCTGACCGAGCCAGTCGCGCAGGGTCCGCACGGCCTCGCCGGGCAGCGCCGCCGCCAGCGGGGTGCCGGGATTCAGCAGGAGCTGCCACGACGGGTCCGGCCACTGCTCGGCCAACTGGAGGCTGCTGACCGCGACCAGGTCGTGGTCGCCGAGGGCCTGCCGCAGCCGCATCTCGGCGGTGAAGACCGGCAGGCAGGGCTCCCCCTGCTCGTCCGGGAGGCACCACCACGGGAAGTCCGGATCGGACAGGTCCCGCGACTCGGACCCGCCCGGCCGCAGCGGCAGCAGCAGTTCCGCCCGGAGCAGGGCCGCCATCAGGGCGTCCGGCTCCTGCCGGGCGATCGCCTCGCGTAGCTCCCGCTCGGCGTCGAGGGCGGGCGCCGCGATCGCCCGCAGCTCCTCGGCGGTGAGTCGGACGCCGATCGGCAGCCCGGCGTCGATCGCGAGCAGCCAGTCGTCGTCCGGCCAGTCGGCGGCCAGGTCCGCAAGGGCGAGCACCCGGTAGCTGACCGACTGCCCGGGCAGGCAGGCGGCAATCGCCCCGGGCGAGGTGAACGCGATGACGTGGGTCCGCCCGTCGTGCCCGCCCGTCGGCCACGCCACCGGCGCGCGGCCGGCTGCCGCCTCGGGGGACACCGGCAGCAGCAGCGGTCCGGTGGCCAGCGTCGCCAGGAACGTGTCCCGGTCCCCGGCCTCGGCGGCGGCCAGCAGTGCCTCCTCGGTCGGGGTCGCGGGCGCCCAGTCGGTCACCACCTGCCGTCCTGACCTACCCGGCGGGGCTGCCGGCCGAGCACCAACGCGGTGATCGCCTCGTCGAGGTGCTCGCCGAGATACCAGTCGCCGCCGTGGTCCAGCACGAACACGCGCCCCGGCTCGTCGACCGCGAGGATGCCGGTGCCGTCGCCCTCCTCGCCCAGCGGCGTGAGCGGCGCGCCGATGACCCCGGCAAGCGCGGCGAGGGTGGCCGCCGAGTGGCTCACCAGGAACGGGTCCAGGTGGAACGTGCTCGGTGCGATCTGTTCTCCGTCGCCCTGCGGGCGCACCAGCAGGCCGCCGAATTCGGCGAACGCCTCGACGGCGGCGCGGACGACGGTGTGCTGCCGGCCGTCCGGCGTGGCGACGGCGGCCAGTCTCAGCGCCCACTGCCGGGCCCGCTCGTCGTCGCGCCGGCCGGGAACCCAGCCGGCGACCTGGAGCGTCTCGGCCACCAGGGGCGGGAAGCGTGCGGTCATGCCAGCGCCTCCACGCCGAACCAGTCGAGCAGGGCCGCGCACGAGCGGCAGGGCGGCTGCACCTCACCGTGGCGGGGGTCGCCCTCCTCCCGGACCCGGGTCACCCGCACCTTCGCGCCCCACAGCAGCGACCGGGCCCGGGCCGGGCTGAGCGACCCCCCGCCGGCCTCGGCCGCGTACAGCCGGTCGGAGAGCAGGACCGGTTCGGCGCACCAGCCGGCGAAGCGCTCCCGCTGGCCGCTCGGCAGCTCGTGCAGGAAGCGCCGGATCACCGGGTGCAGATCGGGCGCGAGGTCGCCGCGGATCGAGGTGTGCGTATGGACGGTCCCGTCGACCAGCAGCGCGCCCGCGGCGAGCGGCAACATCCGGAGTTCCGCCATCCGTCCTCCAGCTCTTGCGTACCAGCCATCGGTCCTGGCTCGAGCCTAGCGGCCCGTCGCCGTGCCACTCGGGCCGGCACCGGGCTGCCCGACCCGTCGTCGACCTGGCCCGGCCGCGCGAAACCTCCCCCGGCACCGCCGGCAGCCGGCGCGTCCGGTCCCGCCACCCCGCGCCGGACGGGCCCCGGGTGGCGCGGTTCGGCTCGCGGCGACGGGGCTCCCGCCGTGTCGACCGCCTGGGATATCGTCGGCGTGACCCTTCCGCCGTACGAAGACCGGAGCCATGACGCGCACCCTTCTCGTCTCCCCGGACCAGCCCGGCGCCTATCCGTCCATCGGTGACGCGCTCGCGGTGGCGGACGACGACGCCGTCGTCTCGGTCAGCCCCGGCACCTACTACGAGGCGTTGTTCGTCAACGACCGCGGGGCCACCATCGTCGCCGCGCAGGGCGCCGGCACGGTCACCATCGACGCCTCGTCCGGGGCGTATCCCACGGTGTCCTGCAACTCGGGCCGGCTGGAGCTGCGCGATCTGGTCCTCAAGGCCGGGGACGCGCCGGTCGTGGCGGTCGACCGGGCGACGCTCAGCATGACCGGGTGTGAGCTGAGTGCCGGTTTCGGCCCGGCCGTCTCGGTGGCCAGCCGGTCGGAGTTCACGTTGACCCGCTGCCGCGTGACCGGCGCCCGCTACGGGCTGGTGGTCGAGGACTCCGACGGCACAGTGGAGGGCTGCGAGTTCAGCGACCTGAGCGAGGACGGCATCATCGTCCGGATCGGCGCCGCCCCGACGATCCGGACCAGCACGGTCACCCGCTGCGGCAACCGTGGCATCTACGTCTACCAGTACGGCCGCCCGACCATCGAGGCCTGCGACATCTCCCAGACCGGCCACGCCGGAGTCGCCGTGGTGCACCAGAGCGCGCCCGTACTGCGCCGCTGCCGGATCCGCGACACCCGCGGCCCGGCCGTCTCCTTCGCCCGCGGGTGTCAGGGCACGGTCGAGGAATGCACCACCGAGAACACCGCACTGCCGGCGATCGAGGTCGCCGAGGGCGCCGCACCGACCATCGTGGAGGGCGTGGCCAGCCGGCGGGCCACCTTCGGGGCCGAGGCGGCGCAGGCCGCGAAGCAGCAGGACACCGCGCGCACCGACAAGCTGCTCGCGGAGCTCGAGGCGATGGTCGGCCTGGAGTCGGTGAAGGAGGAGGTCCGCGCGCTCATCGACGAGATCCAGGTGAACGAGTGGCGGCGCAGTGCCGGCCTGCCGGTCGGCACGGTCAGCCACCACCTGATCTTCGCGGGCGCACCCGGAACCGGTAAGACCACCGTGGCCCGCATCTACGGTGAGCTGCTGGCGGCGCTCGGCGCGCTGCCCGGCGGCGCGTTCCGGGAGGTGTCCCGGCGGGACCTCGTCGGCCAGTACCTCGGCCACACGGCCGAGAAGACGGCCGCGGCCTTCGACCTGGCCCGGGGCGGGGTGCTCTTCATCGACGAGGCGTACACCCTCTCCCGCTCCTTCGGCAGTGGTGGCGACTTCGGGCAGGAGGCCATCGACACGCTCGTCAAGCTGATGGAGGACCATCGCGACGAGGTGGCGGTCATCGCCGCCGGCTACACCGGGGAGATGCTCCAGTTCCTCGACGCCAACCCGGGTCTGGCGTCGCGCTTCGCGAAGACCATCGAGTTCGGCAACTACAGCCCCGAGCAACTGGTCGTCATCGTGGAGCGGATGGCCGTCGGCGACGAGTATGTGCTCGCCGACGGGGTCTCCGATCTGCTCCAGACGCACTTCGCCACCATCGAGCGGGACCAGAACTTCGGCAACGCCCGCGAGGCCCGCAAGCTCTTCGAGGGCGTCCGCAAGGCCCAGGCGCAACGGCTGCGTCAGTCCGGTCAGCGGCCCAGCCTCGACGAGCTGCGTACCGTGACGGTGGCCGACATCCGCGCCGCGATCGGTCGCTGAGCGGGCCGGCCCAGGTGAGGAGGGACGCGAGGTGACGCATCCGGGTGCGGCACGGCCGGGCGAACCGGGTTGGCAGCACCATCCGGGTGTGGCCGCCCAACCGGCCCCGCAGGTGCCGCCCGCGCCACGGGTGGCACCACCGCAGCAGGCCGGCGTAGCGGCGCCCGCGCCGACGGTGAGCCGGGCCGGCAGCGGCCCACGGCCGGATGCCCTGGCACAGCGCGGTCAGGGTCAGGCGGCTGTCGGCACCGCGTACATCAGCCAGGCGGCCGGCGCGGCACGGGCCGCGGCGGCCGCACAGGCCACCGCCACGGTGCAGGCCGCGCCGCCCCCGCAAGCCGCCGCCGCTCCCGCCGCCCCCCAGCCCGCCGCGGTCGCCGACGACGCGGCGGTCGCGGCCGCGGCCGCGGCCACTCGAGCGGTACGACCGCACCAGGCCGCCCTCGGGATCGGCGGCATCAACGTCGCCCAACTGGTGGCATGGCAGGCCGGCGCGGCGGCGGTGCTCGCCGCTTCCCCGCACGGCGTGCCGCTTACCGCCGCGGTGGCCACCGGGGCGCTGCTGCTGCTCACCCCGACGATGATCCGATTCCGCAGCCGGTGGTTGTACCAGTGGATCTCGGTCTGGTGGGGTTTCCGGGGCCGCCGCCGGCAGCTCACCGCCGCCGGTGGGGACGCGGCCGCGCACCTGCTGGCCCATCTGGAGCACGGCGTCGAGCTGGAGACCGTCGAGGTCGACGACCAGCCGGCCGTCCTGCTGACCCATCGGGGCGGGTTGAGCGCCGTCTTCGAGGTCGATCCCACCGAGGGCGCCCTGCTGATGAGCGCGCCCCAGGCCCTGCCGTCCGCGGCCTCGCTGTTGCCGGCGGTCGACGAGAAGGCCCCCCCGGTGGTGGTGCAGTTGCTGATCCAGGTGACGCCGGCGCCGCGCGCCCGCTCCGGCGCGGCGGCGGTGGACCGGGCGTACCGGGAGCTGACCAACGGGGACGTGCCGGCCAGCCGGCGAGCCTGGGTGGTGCTCCAGGCCGCGCGGACCCCCGACTTCCACGCCGACCGTGACCTGCGTCCGACGCTCACGGCGGCGATCCGGCGGATGCGTCGGCAGCTGCGGCAGGAGCGGGTGACCGCCCGGATGCTCAACCGGGACGAGGTGCTCGCCGCCGTCACCGCCCTCACCCATCTGACCGGCGGGGCGCCCGGCGCTGCGGGGGAGCGGCCGCTGGCCCGGGAGACCTGGCGGGGCTGGTCGACCCAGGGCGCCCCGCAGAGCTGTCACCGGATGCTGGCCTGGCCCCGCCGGCCGTGGGAGGTCGACCCGTTGCTGCGGGGGCTGCCCGCCGCCAGCGTGGTGTCGATCGCGGCCAGCCGTACCGCCGGCGACGACGTCGCCGTGGAGGTGGCGTTTCGCCTGATGGGCACCGACCCGACCGCACTCGCCGCCGCCGACCAGGCCCTGCACGAGGCGATCCGCGGCCACGGCGGTCGGCTGCAACGACTCGACGGCGAGCACGCGCACGGCGTGGCCGCCACGCTTCCGCTCGGAGGTTTCCTGCGGTGAAGAGCGTCGCCTTCCCCGGTAGCCGGATGGGGCTGCACGTCGCCGACGCCGCCGCGGTCGGCGGCCTGCACCTGGTTGCCGGGGGCGGGGGCCTGGTCGTCGGGCGCAGCCGGCAGCAGGAGCCGGTGGGGCTGCGCCTGTTCCGGGCCGAACCGACGCGGCTGCTGTTGACCGGCGGCGTGCGCTGCGCCGAGCTGCTCGCCTTCCGCGCCCTCGCGCTCGGTGCCCGGCTGTTCATCCAGACCGCCCGCGAGCAGGAGTGGGACTCCTTCCTGCGGCGCTGCGTCATCGGCCGGGAGGTCGCCTCGTTCCTACCGCCGGGCGCTGCGCCACCGGCCGTGGCCACCCCGACCGAGCCGCAGCTCGTCGTGATCGACACCGGCCCGGTCACCGGCCCTGACTCGGGCCTCAGCGCGCCCTGGCGGGCCACCCTGGTGGTCCGCGACGACCTGGCCGGCTGGGACGTCGACGCGCTGGTACGCAGCGACATCGTGCTGCTCCAGCGGTTGCTGGAGACGGAGGCCGCGACGGCGGCGAGCGCGCTGGGCCTGATGAGCGTGCAGAGCTGGTTCACCCAGCTGCACCCCGAGATGGTCGGCCTGATCACCAAGGGCAAGGTGCAGTGGGTGATGCTCAGCATGACCCCCACCGAACGTCAGCTGATCGGCCCCGTCGCCCGCGCCGGCTGATCGCCCGGCCCGTCGGCTGCCCGGCCGGATCCGGACTACGACCAGGAGGTCTGGGACGAACAGGTCCGCCAGCGCCGGCGAGGTCGGCCGGCGGACCGTCGAAGGGGTGGCGGGGATGCCGCGCGCCTCGGCGGCGTTGCGGGGCCCGCCGCCCCGGCCTCAGGCGCGGTCGGCGCTCTCGGCGGCGTCGTCGGCGAAGAGGGCGAGCAGGGCGCCGACCTGCCGGTCGGCCTCGGCGGGGTGCCGGAACCGCCCGGCCGGGTTGAGCGTGTACTCGTTGCGCCGGCCCACCCGGGTGCGGCTCAGGTAGCCGCCGGCCTCCAGGTCGGCGACGATCGACTGGGCGGCCCGCTCGGTGACGCCCACCTCGTCCGCGACGTCGCGTAGCCGGGCGGTGGGGTTGCGGGCGATGGCGAGCAGCACGTGCCCGTGGTTCGTCAGGAACGTCCAGTTGCGGGTGCTCCCGTTCTCCCCTGTCGTCGCCATGTCGTCATCGTATGGCGCGCCTTTCGGGTTTTCCGCCGCGCCCTCGCGCCGTCGTCGGACGGGTCAGCCGGGAAGGCCCCGCCCGAGTCCGCGGGCGGGCGCAAACATATGAAACGTATATCACGCATCCCTTGACGTATCTTTGGGTGCGTGTGAGCGTGGGTGCAGCCCGCGCCCAGCGTCGGCCGGGGTGACCAGGTCGTTCGTGAGGGACGAGGTGAGGGAGATGAGTCGTCCCGGATCCCCCGGCGCACAGCCGGGCCCGGAGCGGAAGTCGTCGGAGCCGGCACCGGGAGACTCGGCCGCGGTGCGCGACGCGTTTCCCCCGCCGGGCGATCCGGAGCAGGCGCTCGCCGAGTTGCTGGCCGGCAACCGTCGGTTCGTCGCCGGCACCCCCGACCACCCCAACCAGGACGCCGGGCGCCGCGCTGCGGTCGCGGACGGGCAGCACCCGTTCGCGGTGATCGTCGGCTGCTCCGACTCCCGGCTCGCTGCGGAGATCATCTTCGACCGCGGCCTCGGCGACCTCTTCGTGGTACGCACCGCCGGACACACGGTCGGCCCCGAGGTGCTGGGCAGCGTCGAGTACGCCGTGACGGTCCTGCGCACGCCGCTGGTGGTGGTGCTCGGGCACGACTCCTGCGGGGCCGTCCAGGCCGCCCGTACGGCGGACGCCACCGGCACGGCCCCGCAGGGGCACCTCAACGCCGTGGTCGACGCCGTGGTGCCCAGCCTGCGCCGCGCGGCCGCCGAGGGCGTGGACGACATCGACCGCATCGTCGACATCCACATCGGGTGCACCGTCGAGGCGATGCTGGACCGCTCGGCCGTGCTGGCCGCCGAGGTGGCCGCCGGGCGCTGCGCAGTCGTCGGCATGTCGTACCGACTGGCCGCCGGTGAGGCGCGGGTCGTGGCCGCCGTGCCGGCCCGGATGGGCGCGGTCGACGGGACGCAGCCGGCCGTCACCGCCGCCGTCGCCTGACCCGACCGACCGTTCGACGTCACCCGGTCCGCCGGGTGCCCGGCGTCGCTTCGAGGAGAGGCCGCAGACGGCGACAGGGCCGCACCCGCGGACGCGGGTGCGGCCCTGTCAGCGACCGCCGTCAGAGCAGTGACACGTGCACGTGGTCCGTATGGTTCGACGGGCCGCTGTAGGACTTCCAGCCGGTCGCCGGGAACCAGATCTGCCGGTTCCAGATCACGTAGTAGATGCCGAGCCGGTCGGCGTTACGGACCAGGAACGCGGTCAGGTTGTTGCCGTACATGTAGGTGTCGTCGTTGTGCCAGGGGGAGAAGCCGCTTCGCTGCAGCGACCAGTCGCAGGCCCGGCCCTTCGGATGCTCGTACGGCCCGCCGGAGCGGTAACAGCCGACGAACCGGTTGAACCCGGCCCGCTTCACCTCCTTGTACATGTGCAGCGTGCGCGCGGTGATGCAGCCGGAGGTGGTGGGGTCGTCCTCGGTGCAGGACAGGGGCTTCCAGTCGCCGTCGGCGGTACGACCCGGTGCCATCCGGGCCACCGGCGAGGTGGCGACCACCTTGCCGCCGGTCAGCCCTCTGCCGCCGACCAGTGCGAGGGCCTTCTCCGCCTCGCGCTTGCCGCGGGCCATCTCGTTGGTCAGCTTCGTCTGCTCGCGAACCTCGGCGTCGAGCGCCAGCTTGGCCTGCTCCGCGCGGGTCTTGACCGCGTTCACCGCGGCGAGCTTCTTGGAGTTGACCAGGTTCAGCTCGTCGAGCGCGGCGGCGCGTTGGACGAACGAGTCGGGGCTGGCGGTGTCCAGCAGCATCGACACCGCGCCGATCCGCCCCGTCCGGTAGGACTGGGCCGCGATCTCGCTCACCTGCGGGGCCAGCGCCGCCAGCTCGGCCTGCGCCCGGTCGACCTCGAGGGCCAGTTCGAGCTGGCGCTTCTTCGACTTCGCCAGCTTGGACTTGGCCTGGACGTAGCTCCGGTTCCGCGCCTCGATCAGGTCGTTGAGCAGCTTGGGCTCGTCGTCCCCGTGGCCCGAGGGCTGGGGCGGTGTCGTGGGTGCGGCCGCCGCCGGGAGGGGTCCGGCGAAGACGGCCAGGGCGGCGATCACGGCCACCACAGGTGTCAACCAGCGGCGTAGGGGTGCCGTCACAGTTTTCCCTTCCGTCGACCGCCGACCGGGTTAGCTGACGGGTTCGGGGCGGAAGTGGCCCCTACCGCTGTCGCGGATTCACCCCACGTACCTGGGTCCCCGGCTCGCCTGACGGCGATTGGGCGGCGGCACCGCAGGCGCCGCTGCGCGCCTTCGGCGGTGACCGGCAGCGAGGTTACCCGAGAGTCCTCCCGGGGATCTACGTCCCTAAGCCGACTAAATGCGTTATTTCGTAATGGCGGACGGTGACCAGTGACGCGTTTATCAGGCGGGGCGTCCTGATCGGTCACGCTGAGGAGTGTCACCATGCGGTGTCCGTGCTCCCGTCTCGATCGGGCCACCCGGCGGGGGCGGCGGTGGGCGTGTTCCCGGCGCGCGGCCCGCTGAGGGCCTCCAACGCCTCGGACCGGTCCGCCGCCGGTCGTGGGACCGGTGGGGTCGGGGGCGCGTCGGGGTCGGCGGAGCCGCCGCCGCGCCGGCCGGCCGTCGTCACCAGGGCCGCGAGGCCGGTGGTCAGCGGCACGGCGGCGATCAGGCCCAGGGTGGCGACGGCGCTGCGGACGATCTCCTGGGCCAGGAACTCACTGGTCAGGATCTGGGTCACCGCCCGGGAGTCGGCGGTCAGCAGGAGCAGCACCGGCAGCGAGGCGCCGGCGTACGCCAGCACGATGGTGTTCACCGTCGAGGCGATGTGCGCGCGGCCGACCCGCGTCGCCGCGCGGTAGAGCTGCATCCGGGACAGCCCGGGGTTGGCGTGCGCCAGTTCGGTGACCGTCGCGGCCTGGGTCACCGTGACGTCGTCGAGCACGCCGAGCGAGCCGATGACGATCCCGGCGAGCAGCAGGCCGTGCAGGTCGACGTCGGCCTGGAACATCGACAGCGTGGTGGCGTCCTCGGTGCCGAAGCCGGTCAGGTGGGTCGCCGCGGTGGCGATCGTGCCGAGGACCCCGGTCAGCACCAGGCTGCCCAGGGTGCCCAGCACGGCGACCGAGGTCTGTGCGGTCAGCCCGTGTGTCAGGTAGAGCACCACGAACATGATCAGGGCGGCGCCGACGACCGCGACCAGCAGCGGCGGGCGCCCGGCACTGATGCCGGGCAGCACGAAGGTGAGCAGGATCGCGAAGCTCGCCGCCAGGCCGGCCAGTGCGGCGAGGCCGCGCCACCGCCCGAACGCGACGATCGCCGCGGCGAACAGCACCACCAGCCAGAGCAACGGCTGGCCGCGCTGGTGCTCGGCGATGTTGTAGGCGGTCGCCGAGGGGTCGGCGGGGTCCGTGAGCTCGACCAGGATGATCTCGTCGCCGACCGCGACCGTCGGCGCGCCGGGCCCGGCCGGCACGGGCGTCTCCACCTGCTGGCCGGCGTCGGGACCATCGTCCACCCGTACCGTGACGGTGCCGCACGGGCCCTCCGTGGCGCCCGGGCTCCCCTCCGGGGTCTCCGGGGCGGGTGGGCACGGCTCCGTCACCACCCGCGTCACCGTGCCGTGGTGGCGGGGCGGGTCGGTGCCGGGCGCGGCCTCCGGAGCGTCCCACGGCCAGAGCGCCAGGGCCGCGATCAGGGTCGCGACGAAGAGGGGCACCACCGTCGCGACGAGGATCCGTCGCACCCCCGGCGGGGCGGACGGTGCGGGACGGGTGTGGTCGGCGCCCATTGAGTGTCTCCCAACGAATCCAGGGCGGGGTACGTGCCGGCGGGCCGGTCGGTTCAGCGTTCCCGGGTGACCGCGGCGGCGGATCGCCCTGGGGCGGCGAGCCGGCCACGTACCGCGATCGTCCGGCCCGACCGGTCACGGGCGGTCGGTGCCGCCGCCCGGTCGGGGAGGCGGGGCGGGCGGTGCGGGGTCCATGGGGCCACCGGCCGAATGGTAGCCATCCCGGCATCCGGACGCAGGTCGTGCGGGTCGGTGTCGGGCGCGGACCGCGGTGGGATGCGCCCGTCGCGCCGGACGCGCCGACCCCCGGGGACTAGCGTGGGGGTGTGCGGACGGCGACGGTGACGGCGGGGCGATGGGCCCGGCTCCTGCTGCTCGTCGGCACGCTGCTCGGTCTGGCCGCGATGCACACCCTCGGCCACGGCTCGCACGCCGCGGGCCACGCCGCCGACACCACGGGCCACGCCGCCGACGCCGCGGCGCACGCCGTCGCCGGTCCGCACGGCGGTGCGTCGCCCGCCGAGCACACCGCCGCCGTCCCGTACGCCGTCGCGGCGGCGCTGTCCGGCGTCGTGGGCTGCCCGGGCGACTGCCCGCACGAGCGGCTCCTCCCGTTCGGCGGGGCGGGCGGCGGACCGCCGTGGTGGGGCGTGTGCCTGGCGGTGCTGGGCGCGCTCGCCGCCTCGCTGCTCGCGGCCGTGCTGCTGCTGGCCGGCGTACCCGCCGTCGCACCGGCGGGCCGGGCGTCGGGCGGGTCGGACCGGTCGCCCCGCGCCCCGCCACCCCGGCGGGTCGGTCTGCGGCTCGCCACGGTCTCGGTGCTGCGCAGATAGGACGCCCCGGCGCGGTTCCGGTCCGCCGGTCCGCGTCCCCGTCGTGCTGCGTACGTTCCGACACCGAAAGGCTCAGACGTGATCACTCGTACCCTCGCGCGCCGTGCCGCCCTGGCCGGCGCCACCGTCACCGTGGCCCTCGCCCTGACCGCCTGCGGCGGCGACGGGCATCCCGCCCCGGGCGCCGGGCACGGCGCGCCCGGCAGCAGCGCGCCGGCGGCCACCGCGTCCGGCGCGGCCGCGGCCGGCGACGCCGACGCGATGTTCGCCCAGATGATGATTCCGCACCACCGACAGGCGGTCGAGATGGCGGACCTGGCCGCGACGCGGGCGGCGGACCCGGAGGTCAAGCGGCTCGCCGGGGAGATCAGGGCCGCTCAGGCGCCCGAGATCGCGACGATGACCGGCTGGCTGTCGGCCTGGGGGCGGCCGGTGCCGTCGCCCGGCACCGAGCTGCCGCACATGGACCACGGGATGCCCGGCATGATGTCCGACGCCGAGCTGGCGAGGCTGGCGGCGGCTTCCGGCCGGGAGTTCGACCGGCAGTTCCTGACCATGATGATCACCCACCACGAGGGCGCCGTCACCATGGCCCGCGACGAACTCTCCCGGGGCGTGAACGCGGAGGCCAAGGCCCTGGCCGGGCAGATCGTCGCCACCCAGCAGGCCGAGATCGACACGATGCGGAAGGTCCTCGGCCGGCTCTGATCCCGGTGGCCCCGGTGCCGCGCCCTCGCGGGCGCCGGGGCACCCGTCGGCCGCGCCTGCCGCCGCCGGTCGGCCGGCGGGGCCGGTCGGCCGGCAGGGCCGGTCAGCCGCGCTTCATGAGGCGGCCGACGGCGGCCATCATCTCGGTGGCCATCTCGTCGGCCCGGCCCTCGGCCGCCCCCTCGTGCATGCAGTGCCGGGCGTGCCCGTCGAGCAGGCCGAGGGCGACCTTGTCCAGGGCGGCCTGGATCGCGGAGATCTGGGTGAGCACGTCGATGCAGTAGCGGTCGTCGTCGACCATCTTCTCGATGCCGCGGACCTGTCCCTCGACGCGGCGCAGCCGCGCGAGCAGCTGGTCCTTGGTGGCGGTGTAGCCCCTGGTCGGGGCGGGCGTCGGTGTGGTCATGCGATCGAGGATAGCGTACCCCTCGGGGGTATGGTACGGTCCTTCGTGTCGGGATACCCCCACCGGGTACCGGTAAAGGCAACAGGCACCCGTCCGCCTCCGCATTACCCCCAGGGGGTATATGCTGGAGGCGTCGAGAGGAGAGTTCGATGGTCACCACGACGTACCAGGTGCAGGGCATGACCTGCGGGCACTGCGTCAACTCGGTCAGCGCCGAGGTCGGCGCCATCCCGGGCGTCAACGACGTCCAGGTCGACCTCGCCGCGGGCCGGGTCACCGTCACCAGTGACAGCCCGTTGGACATCGACACCGTGCGCGCCGCCGTCGACGAGGCCGGCTACGACCTCGTCGGCGCGTGACGGCGGACACGGAGAAACCGAGGTACACCATGAACACGGCGACGAAGCTGAGCGGTTTCGCCCTCGGCCTCGCGGCGGTGTTCGGCACGGCGTACGGGGTCGGCCACGTGGCCGGCCCCGTGGCCCCGGCCGCCGACACCCGCCACGACGCCACCGACGGCCACGGGGCCACCGGGGATGCCGGGCACGGGGGCGACGAGGGCGGGGCGGCCCACCTGCCCGGCGGACTGCTCGTCTCCGACCGCGGCTACACCCTCCGCCCGGTGGGCGCCCCGGCCGGACAGTTCGCCTTCCAAGTCACCGGCCCGGACGGCCGGCCGGTCACCGCGTACGACGTGGCGCACGACAAGCGCATGCACCTGATCGTCGCTCGCCGCGACCTGTCCGGCTTCCGGCACGTGCACCCGGAGATGGCGCCGGACGGCACCTGGCGGGTCGACTCCCCGCTGGGCGGGCCCGGCGTCTGGCGGGCGTTCGCCGACTTCACCCCCACCGGGGGCGAGGCGTTGACCCTGGGCGTCGACGTGACCGTCCCCGGCGCCCTGACCGAGCGGCCGCTGCCCGCCGCGGCGAGCAGCACCACGGTCGACGGTTACACCGTCACCCTCGCCGGCACCCCGGAGCCCGGCCGCACCGCCGAGCTGACCCTGACCGTCAGCCGCGACGGCGCGCCGGTCACCGACCTGGAGCCCTACCTCGGCGCGTACGGCCACCTGGTGGCGCTGCGCCAGGGCGACCTGGCGTACCTGCACGTGCACCCCGACGGCGCGCCGGGCGACGGGCGGACGAAGCCCGGCCCCGAGGTGAGCTTCCTCGCCGAGGTGCCGTCGGCCGGCGCCTACCGGCTCTACCTGGACTTCAAGCACGGGGGCGTGGTGCGCACCGCCGAGTTCACCGTCGTCGCGGGCACCCCGAGCGGCCCGGCTCCGGCCGCTACGGGCGCGCCGGCGGCGACGGGCACACCCGCCGCCCCGAACTCCCCGACCGCCGACGCCGGCCACGGCGTCCCCGGTCACGGGCACAACTGACGGGAAGCGTGATGACCACCAAGCCCTTGCTGACGGCCCCGAACCAGATCGAACTGGCGATCGGTGGGATGACCTGCGCCTCCTGCGCCGCCCGGATCGAGAAGAAGCTGAACCGGATGGACGGGGTGACCGCAACGGTCAACTACGCCACCGAGAAGGCCACCGTCCGGTACGCCGACGAGGTTTCCCCGGACGACCTCATCGCCACGGTGGAGAAGACCGGTTACACCGCCGCCCTGCCACCCCCGCCGGCCCCCGGCGGGGCGGAGCCGGCGGCCGAGCCGGTGGACGAGCTGCGCGGCCTGCGTACCCGCCTGTGGGTCTCGCTCGTGCTCACCGTGCCGGTGATCGTGCTGGCGATGGTGCCCGCCTGGCAGTTCGAGTACTGGCAGTGGCTGTCGCTGACCCTGGCCGCCCCGGTCGTCGTCTACGGCGGCCTGCCCTTCCACCGGGCGGCCTGGATCAACCTGCGGCACGGCGCGGCGACCATGGACACCCTGGTCTCGCTCGGCACCCTGGCCGCGTTCGGCTGGTCGGTCTGGGCGCTCTTCCTCGGCACGGCCGGGGAGCCGGGGATGACCCACCCGTTCAGCTTCGACATCAGCCGCACCGACGGCGCCGGCAACATCTACCTGGAGGCGGCGGCCGGGGTGACGGTCTTCATCCTCGCCGGCCGCTACTTCGAGGCCCGCGCGAAGCGGACCGCCGGGGCCGCCCTGCGCGCCCTGCTGGAACTGGGCGCCAAGGACGTCGCGGTGCTGCGCGGCGGCACGGAGACCCGGATCCCGGTGGACCAGCTCACCGTGGGGGACCGGTTCGTGGTCCGGCCCGGCGAGAAGATCGCCACGGACGGGGTGGTCGACGAGGGCACCTCGGCGGTCGACGCGAGCATGCTCACCGGCGAGTCCGTCCCCGTCGAGGTCGGTCCGGGCGACACCGTCGTCGGCGCCACCGTCAACGCCGGCGGCCGGCTCGTGGTCACCGCCACCCGGATCGGCGGCGACACCCAGCTGGCCCAGATGGCCCGGCTGGTCGAGCAGGCGCAGACCGGCAAGGCGGCGGTGCAGCGGCTGGCCGACCGGATCTCCGGCGTCTTCGTGCCGATCGTGATCGCCCTCGCGGCGGGCACCCTGGGTTGGTGGCTGGGCACCGGGGCGGGCGCGACGGCCGCGTTCACCGCCGCCGTGGCGGTGCTGATCATCGCCTGCCCGTGCGCCCTCGGGCTGGCCACGCCGACCGCCCTGCTGGTCGGTACCGGCCGGGGCGCCCAGCTCGGCATCCTGATCAAAGGGCCGGAGGTGCTGGAGTCCACGAAGCAGGTGGACACCGTGGTGCTGGACAAGACCGGCACCGTCACCACCGGGCGGATGACCCTGGTGGACGTGCTCCCGGCGGCCGGCGAGGACCGCGCGGAACTGCTCCGGCTGGCCGGGGCGCTGGAGTCCGCGTCCGAGCACCCGATCGCCCAGGCGGTCGCCGCCGGGGCGGCGGAGGCGGGCGCGCTGCCGCCGGTGACCGGCTTCGCCAACGTCGAGGGGCTCGGCGTGACCGGCGCCGTCGAGGGCCGGGAGGTGCTGGTCGGCCGGCTCCGGCTGCTGCGCGAGCGCGGTCTCGACGTACCGGAGGAGGTCGAGCGGGCGGCGACCACGGCGGAGGCCGAGGGACGGACGGCGGTGCTGGCCGGCTGGGACGGACGGGCCAGGGGCGTCCTCGCGGTGGCCGACGTGGTCAAGCCGACGAGCCGGGCGGCGGTCGCGGGACTCCGCGCGCTCGGTCTGACCCCGGTGCTGCTGACCGGCGACAACACCACCGTCGCGAGGGCGGTGGCCGCCGAGGTGGGGATCGACGAGGTGATCGCCGAGGTGCTGCCCGCCGACAAGGTCGACGTGGTGCGGCGGCTCCAGGGCGAGGGGCGGACCGTCGCGATGGTCGGCGACGGGGTCAACGACGCCGCCGCGCTGGCGCAGGCCGACCTCGGTCTGGCCATGGGCACCGGCACCGACGTGGCGATCGAGGCGTCCGACCTGACCCTGGTCCGGGGCGACCTGATGGCCGCCGTGGACGCGATCCGGCTCTCCCGGCGCACCCTCGGGATCATCAAGGGCAACCTGTTCTGGGCCTTCGCCTACAACGTGGCGGCCCTGCCGCTGGCCGCCGCGGGCCTGCTCAACCCGATGATCGCCGGTGCGGCGATGGCCTTCTCCTCGGTCTTCGTCGTCGCCAACAGCCTGCGGCTGCGCGGCTTCCGCCCGGTCGCCTGACCCGCCGCGCCGCGCCGCCGGCCCCCGCCGAGGGGACCGGCGGCGCGGTGCGTGGGCGGGCTCGTCCGGCAGGCGGCTCGCGGACCGACGGTGATCGACACGCGGCCATCTGTTGACGCTGGGTGACCAGGGCGGTTGAGCGGCGGCCGGGCGGGGTACTCCGAGGACGTACCGGCACTGCCAATCGGAGGTTGACATGGGTTTCGACGACAAGATCAACAACGCGACCGAGGACGCCGCCGGCAAGCTGAAGGAAGGCGCCGGCCGGGCCACCGACAACGAGCGGCTCGAGGCCGAGGGGCGCAACGACCAGGCCGGCGCCAAGCTGAAGCAGGCCGGCGAGAAGATCAAGGACGCCTTCAAGAGCTGACCCGCGTACGCGGGAACCGCCGGGCCGGCCGTCGCCGGCCCGGCGGACCGCGTGTCGGGCCGCGGCGGCCGACGTGTCCCGGGGGCGGCCCCGCTCGTTGGCAGGGCGACGTCTCGCCGCCCGCCGTCGGTCGAACCCGTGCCGTCCGCCCGACGGCCGAGATCTCCGAACGGGAGGTTGGTTCCATGTCCCGATCCGTCGTCTACGCGCGGCGCGCCGCCGCCGCGGTGGCGCTCGGGGTGCTGGCCATGGGCTGCCAGGACACCCCGCGGGAGGAGGCCGCCGCCCCCGCCGGCGCGTCGTCCCCGAGCCCGACGGCTGCGTCGAGCGCCGCCCCGAGCCCGTCCCCGGTCGCCACCACGGCCGCCAACACCGCCGAGGTCTGCCGGGAGGTGGACCGGGTCATCGTCGCCGGCAGCCAGAAGATCGCCACCGACTCGGCGGCCTCGGTCAGCCGGGACCTGACCGGCGAACAGGTCGCCGACCAGCTCCGGCGCAACCTGGCCGAGCTGGCCGACGACGTACGCGCCCAGGCCCGCCGGGCCGCCGACCCGGAGATCCGAGCCCTGCTGGACGAGACCGCCGGCCGGATCGACGCGGGTTCCCGGGCGTCCCGCCCGGCCGCCTGGATGAGCTCCACCTTCACCGGCATCCCGCCCCTGCTGACCCGCGAGTGCCGCCCCTGACCCGCGAGTGTCCGCGCCTGACCCGCGAGTGTCCGCGCCTGACCCGCGAGTGTCCGCGCCTGACCCGCGAGTGTCCGCCCCTGACCCACGAGTGTCGCGCCTGACCGGCCCACTGCGGTGACCTTCGGCGCCTCGCTGCTGGAGATCCCGGTGTTCCCGGCGCTGAGCCGCACCATCGGCGTCCAGGGGGCCCTGGAAGCCGGCCGGCGGGCCGGCGAGCGACGCGTCCCGCTCCCCTCAGGGGAGGGGCAGGGGCATCCCCCACCCGTCCCTGAGATCGACCGTCCACTGGTGACTTCCCGGCACTGACCCGCTAACGTCCGTTTGCATGTGCAAGGGCTGGTCATGAGCGCTGGTCCGACGGCCACCGGCGACGAACTGGTGCGCGTACTGGCCACGCTGGCCAACCCGCACCGCATGCGGGTGGTCGCCGTCCTGGCGCGACGCCGCGCGTACGTCAGCCAACTCGCCCGCGAGCTCGGCATCAGCCGGGCGCTGGTGCAGGTGCACCTGCGCAAGCTCGCGGCGGCCGGCCTCGTGTCCGCGCACCTGGAGTTGTCGGAGGACGGGAAGGCGATGAAGTTCTACGAGGTGAATCCGTTCGCGTACACGCTCACGCCCGCCGCCATCGCGGCGGCGGCCGACACGCTCAACGCCGGATCGGGCGCGGGGCCGGACGAGGACGAGGGATGACGGGCATGAGCGAGCACGACTGGACCGAGGTGGTCGGGGCGATCGGGATCTTCGCCCTGCTCGTCAGCGTGATCACGGTGACGATCGTGCAGGTCGCCAAGACCCGGCGGGCCCGGGTGGTCGGGGCCCGCGAGGAGGAGTACCGACGGCTCGCCCAGACCGCCGTCCAGGCCCAGGAGTCCGCCGCCCGGGTGCTGGCGGCCCTCGACGACCGGCTCGGCGAGATGGAGTCCCGGCTGGTCTCGCTGGAACGCGTCCTCAAGGACGTCGACTAGCGCAACGGCAAGGCCCCGGGCCGTCGAGCGCCAACTCGACGGCCCGGGTGGAAGCAGCATCACCTCGCCCGCGGGCGAGTCTCACCGCAACGCTCCTTCGATGGAGAGGACAGCATCTCGTGCTGCGCGTACGCAAGTCCGCCCCTCCCGGCGGCGCTTCAACCCGGCCGGACCGACCGGGCCGACCCCGGCGCGCCGTCCGGTTCCGGGCACTGGCGGTCGGCGCGACCGCCGCGCTGCTGGCGACCGGCGTGCCGGCGCCCGCGCCGGCCTCGGCCGCCCGGCCCGCGCCCGTACCCACGCCGGGCATCGCCTGGCAGCCGTGCGAACAGGACCGCACCGCCGAGTGCGGCACCCTGTCGCTCCCGGTCGACTGGGACCGCCCGGACGGCGACCGGTTCACGCTCCACCTGGCCCGCCGTGCCGCCACCGACCCGGCCGCCCGGATCGGCTCGCTGGTGTTCGGCCCCGGCGGGCCGGGTGATTCCGGCGTGCGGCGGATCATCCTGAACGACCGGTTCAGCGACGAGTTGCGCCGCCGGTTCGACATCGTCAGCTTCGACCCGCGCGGCATCGGCCTGAGCAACCCGGTGCTCTGCTCGGCGGAGCTGCTCGACCGGCAGCCCCAGGTCATCACCGACCAGGCCCGGTTCGACGCCACCGTGGCCGACAACGCGCTGCTGCGGGCCGACTGCCGGGAGCGGACCGGGCCGCTCTTCGACCACGTCGACACCCGCAGCGCCGCCCGGGACCTGGACGCCGTCCGGGCGGCGCTCGGCGAGAACCGGCTCACCTTCCACGGCAGCTCGTACGGCACGCTGCTCGGCGCGCAGTACGCCGAGGAGTTCCCGCACCGGGTCCGGGCCGTGGTGCTGGAGAGCGTGGTCGACCACAGCCTCGGCACCAGGGCGTTCCTCGACACCCAGGCCGCCGCCGCGCAGGACTCCTTCGACGAGTTCGTCGCGTGGTGCGCCCGTACGCCGAGCTGCGTGCTGCACGGCGAGGACGTCCGCGCCGTCTGGGCCGGCCTCTTCGGCAGGGCGGAACGGGGCGAGCTGGCGGACCCGGACCGGCCCGGGACGACGCTGACCCCGTACGACCTCAGCCGGCTCGCCCAGCGTAAGCTGTACGGCCCGGACTGGGCCGGACTGGCCCGGCTGGTCGACGCCCTGCGTACGGCCCCGCCCGCCGCCACCGGGTTCCGTGCCGCCGCCGACTCCGAGGCCGTGCGGCCGCACCCCTTCGCGGTCTTCTGCGCCGACTGGCACCTGCCGGTCCGCGACCACCGCGAGTACGCCGCCCACCTGCGCCGGATCGCCCGGATCGCGCCCGACGTGCGCTACCCGCAGGCGCTGCCGGCGATCGCGACCTGCCTCGGCGCGCCGGCCCCGGTCGCCAACCCGCAGCACCGCCTCCGGGTCCGCACCGACGTGCCGCTGCTGCTCGCCAACAGCCGGCACGACCCGGCCAGCGGCCACAACTGGGCGACGAACGTGTCGCGGCAGCTCGGCCGCTCCGGCGTGCTGCTGACCTACGAGGGCGCGGGGCACGGCAGCTACACCCGCAGCGACTGCGTGCGGGACGCGGTCGACCGCTATCTGATCTCGGTCGACGTGCCCGACGACGGCACCAGCTGCCCGGCCGTCCCGGTTACCGGTCAGTGACGTGAGGAACCGGCCGGCGTGCGTCCCCCGTGGCGCACGCCGGCCGGCGCGTCGCCCAGCACGGCACGGGCAGGCCCTCCCCGGCCCTCATCGGGGCCCGCCCAGCCGGGCCGCGCGCAGCTCCAGATAGCGCTGCTCCGGCAGGCTCGTCGTGCCTCGGGCCGCCGCCAGGTACGCCGCCCGCGCCGCCCGCGGCTCGCCGGCCAGCTCCAGCAGGTGGGCGCGGACGGCGGCGAGCCGGTGGTGCCCCGCGGTGCGGTCGTCGGCGTCGAGGGGGGCGAGCAGGGCCAGGCCGGCGCGGGGACCGTCCACCATGGCCACCGCGACCGCCTGGTTGAGGGTGATCATGGGGTTCGGGGCGATCCGGGCGAGCAACCGGTAGAGCGCCAGGATCTGCGGCCAGTCCGTCCGCTCCGCCGACGGCGCCTCGGCGTGCACCGCGGCGATCGCCGCCTGGAGCTGGTACGGGCCGGGCGGCGACCAGGTCAGCGCCTCGGTGACCAGGGCGATCCCCTCGGCGATGGCGGCGGAGTCCCAGCGGTCACGGTCCTGCTCGGCGAGCGGGATCAGCTCCCCGGCCGGCCCCGTCCGGGCGGCCCGGTGCGCGTCGGTGAGCAGCATCAACGCCAGCAGTCCCGTCACCTCGCCGTCGTCCGGCAGCAGCCGGTGCAGCATGCGGGCCAGCCGGATCGCCTCGGTGGTCAGGTCGGCCCGGTGCAGGTCCGGCCCGCCGGAGGTGGTGTAGCCCTCGTTGAAGATCAGGTAGAGCACCTGGAGCACGGCCCTCAGCCGCTCGTCCCGCTCCCCGGGCGCGGGCATGGTGAACCGCGCGCCAGCGGCCTCGATCCGCTGCTTGGCCCGGCGGACGCGCTGGCTCATCGTCGCCTCGGGCACCAGGTGCGCCCGGGCGATCTGCGCGGTGGTCAGGCCGCCGACCGCGCGCAGCGTCAGCGCGACCTGCGCGGAACGGGCCAGCGCCGGGTGACAGCAGAGGAACAGCAGGGTCAGGGTGTCGTCCCCGGCCGGCGGCTCCTCGTCGGCCGCGGGGGCGACCGTCGCGTACGCCGGCTCGCGGACCGCCACCGCGGTCTCCCGGTCCCGGCGGGCCCGCTCGCTGCGCCACTCGTCGGTCAGCCGGCGGCTGGCGACGGTCAGCAGCCAGGCCCGCGGGTTGTCCGGCACGCCCTGCTCCGGCCACTGCAACGCGGCGGCGAGCAGCGCCTCCTGCACGGCGTCCTCGGCCGCGTCGAACTGGCCGTGCCGCCGGACGAGCAGGCCGAGGACCTGCGGCGCCAGGTCGCGCAGCAGGTCCTCGACGAGTCGTCCGCTCACCCGTCCGTCCCGGCCTCGTCCATGACCGCCCGCACCTCCAGCGCGCCGAAGCCCCGCCGCACGTCCGGCCAGCGGGCGGCGATCTCGGCGGCCCGCTCGGGGCTGTCGCAGTCCACCAGCAGGTAGCCGGCGAACTGCTCCTTGCTCTCCATGAACGGCCCGTCGGTCACCTCCGGCCGGTCACCGGCCAGCCGGACCGTGCGGGCCTGCGACGGGTCGGCCAACGCCTGGCCGCCGACCAGTTCGCCGGACTCGGTCAGCTCGCGCATGATCTCGTCGACCTCGCCGAAGAGCGCGGTGCGCTCCTGCTCCGACAGTTCCTCGACGAACCCGGGACGGTTCCAGATCAGCAGCATGTACTTCATCGGGCGCTCCTCGTGTGCTCGGCCGCGCCCATGGTGGCGCGGCTTCGGTGAGGGGTCGGAGCCGACCCGCCGGTTCCGACAGCCGCCGGGAAAAATGTCAGCGCCGGCCGCGTACCTGGCGCTTCGGGGCGGGGCCGGGACCGAGCGAGGCGCGGTCGGCGGCGGAGGTGCCCGACGACCAGCCGTCGGCGTCGCGGACGGTGAGCCGGGCCCGCGTGACGCCGGGGAAGAGCGTGTCGAGGCGTTCCCGCACCGCCTCGGCGCGGGTGGCGAGCACCGGCAGCAGCCGCTCCGGCCCGGTCTCCGCCGCCGCCTGCCGGTCCGCGTCCTCGGTGGCGGCCCGCAGCCGCTCGCCGATCCGCAGCGCGAACGCGTTGAGGAAGGACTCGTCGTAGTCCCGGGTACGCCGCCCGGCACCCTTGGCCCGCCGCTCGCCCCGGCCGCGCAGCATCGCGGCGGTGGCCTGCACCAGCAGCGAGGTGTAGAGCAGTTCGACCGCCTCCAGGTCGGCCGGCCAGCCCAGCACGGTGGTGAAGTCGAGGTCGTCGGACCAGACCGCCTCGCAGCGGTTCGCCGCCGCCACCTCCTGCACCAGCAGCGCCTTCGCGCCCGCGTACGGGGGTTCGGTGCCGAGCCGCACGCCGCCGGGCTGGTCGGCGCGCTCGGCGACGCCCGCCAGCAGCGCCTGGTCGATGCTGTGCCGGGCGATCAGCTCCTGGGCCTTGCCGGTCAGCGCCTCCGCCTCGGCCGGGTAGGTGGTCGACTCCGCCTTGGCCAGCAGCGCCCGCACCCGGTCGAGCATCCGGGAGCCGCCGCCCGACCCGCTGCGGGCGGGGACCGCCCCGGTCGCGCCGGGCGGTGGCCGCAGCACGGCGATCGGCGGGAGCCCCTCGACCAGGGCCAGCGCGTCGACCGCCGCGCGCAGCGCGGTGAACCGGTCCCACCCGACGCGGGCCGACCAGGCGGCCAGGTGGCCCTCGTCGGCGTCCCACCAGACCCGCGCGCCGAGGTCGCGGAGCTGGTCGTCCCACCACGGGGGCACCGGCCCGGTCAGGTCACGGCGGTGCGCGGCGAGCGCGTCGGTGACCAGTCCGGCCGACCGGGCGCCCAGCCGGCGGGTGGCGAGGCGGGCCAGGTCCACCGGCTGCCAGCCGCGCGGCGCCAGCCGGCCGACGCCGCGGGCCAGGCGACGCAGGAGCCCGGCGTCGACCGCCGCCGCCCCGTCCGCCGCGCCCGTTCCGATCATCAGGCGGTCCAGCTGCCGCTCCGCTAGGCGTACGTCGGTGCCGCGTACCGCCGCCAGGGCGTCGCTGATCAGTTCCTCGGCGTCCGGCACGGCCGCGTCCTCCTGGGGTCTGCTCCGGCGCGCCCGAAACGATCGTCGCCTGCCCGCCGAAGGTACCTCCGGGCCCGCCCGCCGTCCGCCGGTCGTGACGGGTGCCACCGGAGCCCGCCGCGCACCGCGGCTGCCGTCGGCGACGGGTTTCCGCATGCTTCGCCCTGTCCGGGGTAGATCGGGGGTCGGCGCGAGGTGATGCGAGGTTCTGTGATGGCGGGATCGTGGTTGCTGGGCAACGGCTCGGCCACGCCGGCGGAGCGGCCGACGGCCGTGCTGGTGGCGGTGCACCAGGACGAGACGGGTGAGACCGGGCCGGGCACCGAGGTGTCGCTGGCCGAGCTGCGCCGGCTCGCCGACACCGACGGGCTGGCCGTCGTCGACGAGGTGGTGCAGAACCGGCCCCGCCCCGACCCGGCCACCTTCGTCGGCTCCGGCAAGGTCGACGAGCTGGCCGCGCTGGCCGAGCGGACCGGCGCCGACCTGGTCATCGCCGACGGCGAGCTGACCCCGGGCCAGGTGCGCAACCTGGAGGAGCGGGTCGGCGTACGCGTGGTCGACCGGACGGCCCTGATCCTGGACATCTTCGCCGAGCACGCCCGCACCAGCGAGGGCCGCGTGCAGGTGGAGTTGGCGCAGATCGCGTACCAGCTGCCCCGGCTGCGCGGCGACGGGCGCTCGATGTCGCGCATCGGCGGCGGCCGGATGGCCGGCGGTGCCGGCATGGGCGTGCGCGGGCCCGGTGAGATGCGGCTGGAGACCCAGCGGCGCCGGCTGCGCCAGCGGGCCACCCGGCTGCGTCGCAACGCCTCCGAGCTGACCCGGCGGCGGGACCGCAACCGGGAGCGGCGGGCCCGCAACCAGGTCCCCTCGGTGGCGATCACCGGCTACACGAACGCCGGCAAGTCCGCTCTGCTCAACCGGCTGACCGGAGCGGAGGCCCAGGTGCAGGACGTGCTCTTCGCGACCCTCGACCCCACCGTGCGCCGCGTACGCGTCGGCGAGGTGCTCTTCACCGTGACCGACACGGTGGGGTTCGTCCGGCACCTGCCGCACCAGCTGGTCGACGCGTTCCGGTCGACGCTGGACGAGGTCAGCCGCAGCGACCTCGCGCTGCACGTCGTGGACGCCTCCGCGCCGGACGCGCTCGACCAGATCACCACCGTGCACGGCGTGCTGCACGAGATCGGGGCCGGCGACGTGCCGGAGCTGCTGGTGCTCAACAAGACCGACGTGGCCCCGGTGGAGTGGGTCGACGCGCTGCGGCGGGTCCATCCCGGGGCGGTCGCCGTGTCGGCGTTGACCGGCGCCGGCATGGACGAGCTGCGCGCCGCGCTGGCCGACCGCCTGGCCCGCCGGTGACCCGCACGGCCCCGCCGGACCTGCGCCGGTCGGTCCTCGCTGCCGCGGTGATCGGGGCGGCGGTGATGGCGGCCGTCGACGAGATCGTCTTCCACCAGCTCCTCGGCTGGCACCACTTCTACGACCGCTCCACCCGCTCCGTCGGGCTGCTCTCCGACGGGCTGCTGCACTCCGCGGAGCTGCTCGCCCTGGTGGGCGGCTTCTTCTGGTACGCCGACCTGCGCCGCCGGGGCGCCCTGGTGCCGCGGGCCGCCTGGGGCGGGTTCCTGCTCGGCGCCGGGGCGTTCCAGCTCTTCGACGGGATCGTCGACCACAAGGTGCTGCGGCTGCACCAGATCCGCTACGGCGTGCACCTGCTCCCGTACGACGTGGTGTGGAACGTGGGCGCGGTGGCGCTGCTGCTGATCGGCGCGTGGGTGACCTGGCGGGCGCGGTCCCGCGCCGGCCGCGACGCGCGGTGACGGTCCTCGCGCACGCCGGCGCGGGCGCGGCGACGCTCCCGCTCGCCGGGGTCGCGCTGCTGGCCGCCGGCTACCTGCTGGCGGTGTCCCGGGACCGGCGCGGCTGGCGCCGCCGGCGTACCGTCGCCTGGCTGGCCGGCTGCGCGGTGCTGGCGGTCGCCCTCGGCCCGCTGGCGGGCGGGCCCGGCGACCCGCGCGTCCACATGGCCCAGCACCTGCTGCTCGGCATGGCCGCCCCGCTGGCGCTGGCCCTCGGCGCGCCCGTCACCCTGCTCCTGCGGGTCGCCCCGCCGCCGGTCGGCCGCCGGGTGGGCCGGCTCCTGCGGGCCCGGCCGGTGCACCTGCTCGCCCACCCGGTGACCGCGGCGCTGCTCACCACCGGCGGGCTGGCGCTGGTGCTGCTCACCCCGCTCTACGCGGCGGCCGAGCGGAACCCGGTGCTGCACCACGCCCTGCACGCGCACTACCTCGCCGCCGGGTACCTCTTCGCGTGGGCGGTGGCCGGTCCGGACCCGGCCCCGCGCCGGCCCGGCGCACTCGTGCGGGTCGGCGCCCTGCTCGGCGCGGCGGCCGGGCACGCCGTGCTGGCCAAGTACCTGTACGCGCACGCCGCCACCCTGCCGCCGGGGCTGCCCGACCGGGACGTCGCGGCGCTGCGCTCGGCGGCCCGGTTGATGTACTACGGCGGCGACGTCGCCGAGCTGCTGTTCGCCACCGCCCTCTTCGCCGCCTGGTACCACCGGCGACGGCCACGCCGACCGCAGCCCGTGGACGCCGGGCCGTCCCGCCCCGGCACCGCCCGGCAGCCGGCCCGGCGGTGACCGCCGAGGGCCCGAAACCCCGCTCCGGGTGCGGGCGTCGCCGCCCCGGTGGTTCAGCCGGCGGCGCGCGGGTTCCCGGCCGTCAGCCGCAGCGTGAAGCCGTCGTCGTCGCGGTGCCAGGTCACGTGGCTGCACGACTGGTAGGTGATCCACAGGCCCAGCCCGCCCGGGGCGCCGTCGCCGACGGGGAGCAGCCCGCAGTACGGGTCGGCCGGACCGTCTCCGCCGTCGCGGACCGTCGCCACGATGCGGTCGTCGCCCGACCAGACCCGCAGCCGGACCGGCGGGCGGCCGTGCCGCAGCGCGTTGGTGACCGTCTCGCTGACCGCGACGACGAGATCGTCCACGTCGTCGGCCGACACCTGGCCCCGGTCGGCCTTGTGGACGGCGGCGCGCGCCTCGGCAGCCGTCGGGTCGGTCAACTCGACGACCGGCGGCTCCGCCTGGAGCGGATCGGGCACGACCGGCCGGCACTCCCGCAGGTACTCCGTCGGCGGGGTCCAGGTCGCGCTGGGCACGTGCCGGCCGTCGGCGGTCGCGAAGCGGGGATGCGTCCGGGCCACGTCCGCCAGCACCGCCGGCGGCGTGATCCGGGTGTCGTACGCGCACATGCTCCACAGCGGGAAGTCGTCGTACGCGTGGTTGATCGCCGACTCGTACCGGGCCCACCAGTCCCACGTCGCGCCGAACTCGGTCGGGGGCACCTCACCGATGATCCGGATCTGCGGGGCGCCGGCGGCCACCTGCCCCGCGAGGAGTTCGCGGTAGGAGCGGATGGCGGCGGCGGGCCGGGCGTACACGTCGCCGCCGGGCAGGAACTCGACCCCGCACCCGGCCGGCAGCGCCGAGCGGACCAGCGCGCCGGTGCGCTCGCCCAGGGCCACGTAGGTGGGCTCGCCGGCCGCGACGCCGCCGAGCAGGAACGGCACCGCCACGGCGAGCAGCTCGTCGTCGGAGTCGTACCGGACGGCCTCGTGGTAGTAGCCGTGGTGCCGGGCGGCCGCGCCCGTTCTCATCGCGTGACCTCGACCCGGATCCCGGGCAGGTCGAGCAGGTCGACCAGGCGCGCCGCGGCCGAGCGGGAGGTGCGCAGCACGGCGGTCGCGTCGCGGCGGCCCGCGTACTCGGCCAGGTGGGCCAGGGCGCGGTGGTCCAGGAAGCGCAGCCCGGTCGCCGACAGCACCAGCTCGCCGTCGACGGGTCGCAGGTCGGCGCGGTCCAGGGCGGCGCGGAACAGCTCGTGGTTGGAGAGGTCCAGCTCGCCGGTCAGCGCCGCGTGCCCGTCCCCGGGTGCGGCGGCGTGCAACCGGAACAGCACGTCCTCGACGTTGCCGTCCGGATGCATGCAGGCCAGCTCGGCGACCGCCCGGTCGCCCAGCCCCGGCCGGTCGTACGCGCACATGGCCGAGAACGGCCGGATCCGCATGTAGCGGTCGACGAGGTGCTCGTAGCGGGTGAAGCTCTCCAGCTGGGCCGGGGTACGGACCAGCTCGGTGGCCTCCGCCACCACGCGCAGCCCGGTGTGCCCGGCGGCGAGCGCCTCGTCGGTGGCGGCCGCGTACGCGGCGACCTGCGTCGGCGGGTCGACGACGTGGCCGTGCGAGTAGGTCGAGAACAGGGGGACGACGGCGGCGGCGCCCCGGCGCACGGCGGCGGCGAAGTCGGGCAGGCGGTGCAGCCGCTCGGCCACCGGGTCCGCCGGGTGCGGCGTGATGTACCAGACGCGTTCGCCGGCGGCGAGGCCCGCGAGCAGGTAGCGCTCCGCCTGGCCGGCGAGCGCCGCCAGGTCGTCGTACGACCAGCAGAGATGGCTCTGCCGCGCGGCCTGCCGCTCGCTGATGATCACGTCCATTGCCTCACGGCAACCAGTGTAGGTGGCCCCAGGACGGGTGCCGGGCCCGCGAGCTGCTGCGGGCCGGGAGGCTCTATCCCCCGGCCCTTCACCGGGGTGGCGTTTCACGGCGCGCCCCCTGCGTTGCCGGTGCCGCCGGTCCAGGTGCCGGGGCGGCCCGCAGGTAGCGCTCGCCGAGGGTGCGCAGCAGTTCGGCGAGCTCGGGCTGGTCCTCGACGGTGAAGTCCACGCCGAGCAGGCCGACCCAGACGGCGACGCTCTCCAGCCGGTCCGCGCCGGTGTGCAGCACGCAGGTGTGCGGGTCCACCGCCTCGACGGTGCCGACGGCGGGGTTGATCCGCTCGGCGACCACCTCCGCCGGGGCGTGCACGGTGATCCGGGCGCGGTGCCGCCAGGCCGCCGACGACACCCCGCGCCGGACCCGGTCGACGACGTCCTCGGGCGGCTCGCGCGGCGGGAAGCGCAGACCGGCGGGGGCGGGTGTGCCGATCCGATCCACCCGGAAGGTGCGCCAGTCGGCCCGCTCCGGGTCGTAGGCGACCAGATACCAGCGGCGTCCCCAGTTGACCAGCCGGTACGGCTCGACGTCGCGCCGGCCGGTGGTCCCGTCGTGCCGGGCGTAGTCGAAGCGCAGCCGCTCCCGGTCGCGGCAGGCGGCGGAGATGACGGTGAGGGTGTCGGCGTCCACGCGCGGCCCCGGCTCGTCGTGCGGCACCCGCACCGTGTAGCTGTGCAGGGCGTTGACCCGCCGCCGCAGTCGGGCGGGCAGCACCTGTTCGAGCTTGGCCAACGCCCGAAGCGAGGTCTCCTCCACCCCGGCGACGGTGCCGCCGGCGGCCGTACGCAGGCCGACGGCGACGGCCACCGCCTCCTCGTCGTCGAGCAGCAGGGGCGGCAGAGCCGCGCCGGCGCCCAGCCGGTAGCCCCCGACCGCGCCCCGGGTCGCGTGCACCGGATAGCCGAGGGTGCGCAACCGCTCCACGTCGTTGCGGACGGTCCGGGTGCTGACCTCCAGCCGGTCGGCCAGCTCGGTGCCCGTCCATTCGCGCGGGGTCTGCAACAGCGACAGCAGGCGCAGCAGCCGCGCCGAGGTCTCCAACATTCCTGAAGTCTGCCAGGCCATTAGGAATGAGGTCTTCCTAATTGGCCCCTAGGTTCGTAGGCATGGCAGACGACACCACGATCGCCCCGTTCCGCATCGACGTCCCGCAGGCCGACCTCGACGACTTGTACGACCGCCTGGCCCGCACCCGGTGGGCGGACGAACTGCCCGCCGAGCCGGAGGCCGCCCCGGCCGGCCCGATCCCGCCCGGCTGGGAGTACGGGGTGCCGGTCGGCTACGTCCAGCGCCTGGTCGAGCACTGGCGGACGGCGTACGACTGGCGGGCCTGGGAGGCGAAGCTGAACGCGTACCCGCAGTTCACGACCGAGATCGACGGGCAGAACGTTCACTTCCTGCACGTCCGCTCGCCCGAGCCGGACGCCACCCCGCTGGTCCTCACCCACGGGTGGCCCACCACCCCCGTCGAGTGGCTGGACGTGATCGGCCCGCTGACCGACCCGCGCGCCCACGGCGGCGACCCGGCCGACGCGTTCCACCTGGTGATCCCGTCGATACCCGGCTTCGGCTTCTCCGGCCCGACCCGCGAGCGGGGCTGGAACCGGTTCCGGGTGGCCCGCGCCTGGGCCGAGCTGATGCGCCGGCTCGGCTACGACCGCTACGGCGCCGCGGGCAACGACGGCGGGTCGCTCATCTCGCCGGAGGTGGGGCGGGTCGACCCGGAGCGCGTGATCGGCGTGCACGTCACCCAGGTCTTCGCCTTTCCCTCCGGCGACCCGGAGGAACTCGCCGGTCTCTCCGAGGCCGACCGGGGCAAGCTGGCGTTCGCCGAGTGGTTCGTCGCCAACCGGGGCGCGTACGACAAGCTCCAGTCCACCGAGCCGCAGAATCTCGCGCACGCGCTGGCGGACTCCCCGGCCGGGCAGCTCGGCTGGAGCGCCCAGCTCCTGGGCGAGTTCCTCGACCCGGAGTTCGTGCTGACCAACGCGATGATCTACTGGCTGACCAATACCGGCGCCTCCTCGGCCCGCTTCTACCACGAGGACGCCGCGGCCGTGCACCCCCGGCACGTGTCCAACGGCCGGGGCACCGAGCCGCTGGAACCGACCACCGTGCCGCTGGGTTTGGCCAACTTCGCCTGGGACTACCAGTCCATCCGCCCGTTGGCGGAGCGCGACCACAAGAACATTGTCTCCTGGAACGCGTACGACCGGGGCAGCCACTTCGCCGCCCACGACGCCCCGGATCTGCTGGTCGCGGACATGCGCCAGTTCTTCCGCGCCGTGCGCTGACGCGGCTCCCGCGCCGTGCGCCGGCGCGGTCCCGGGTCGGCCCGTTCCGGCGGGCCGGCCCCCGTCTTCCCCCTCCCCGAGAGAGGATCCCGATGCCCCCAGTGCTGGACCGCCGTCGGCTCAACCGCGCCACCCTCGCCCGGCAGCTCCTGCTGCGCCGCCACGACCTGCCGGTGGCCGACGCGGTGGCCCGTCTCGCCGGCCTCCAGGCCCAGACGCCGCACACCTGGTACGTCGGGCTCTGGAGCCGGCTCGCCGGCTTCCGTCCCGAGGCCGTGGCGGAGTTGCTCGTGGAGCGGCGGCTCGTCCGGATGGCGCTGATGCGCTCCACCCTGCACCTCGTCACCGCCGGGGACGCATGGGCCCTGCGCCCGCTCGTGCAGCCGGCACTGGACCGGGATCTGTTCCGCAACAGCATCCACGGCCGGCCCGTCGCGGGCGTCGACGTGCCGGCCCTGGCCGAGGCCGGCCGAGAGATCCTCGCCGAGCGCCCGCTGACCAACCGGGAGCTGGGCGCGCGGCTCGCGGCGCGGTGGCCCGACCTGCCGCCGGCGACCCTGGCGTACGCCGTGCGCACCCAGGTGCCGCTGGTGCAGGTGCCGCCGCGCGGGCTGTGGGGGCGCAGCGGCCCGATCGCGCACACCACCGCCGAGGCGTGGCTCGGCCCCGGCGCGCCGGCTGCGGCGACCCCGCGCGACCTCGTGCTCCGGTACCTCGCCGCGTTCGGCCCGGCCACCGTCGCCGACCTGCAGCGCTGGTGCGGGCTCACCCGGCTGGGCGAGGTGGTCGACGGGCTCCGCCCCGAGCTGACGACCTTCACCGACGAGCGGGGGCGGGAGCTGTTCGACCTGCCCGACGCGGAGCGCCCCGATCCGGACACCCCGGTGCCGCCCCGCCTCCTCTACGACTTCGACAACCTGCTGCTGTCGTACGCCGACCGCAGCCGGGTGCTCACCTCGGAGCACCGCGACCAGCGGTACGACCCGCACGGGCCGGTGCCGCAACTGGTGCTCGTCGACGGGTTCGCCGCCGGCGACTGGCGGCTGGACCGCCGCCGGGACGGGGCGACGCTGACCGTGCGGCCGTACCGTCCGCTGCCCTCGGCCGACGTCGACGCGCTCGCTGCCGAGGCGACGGGCCTGCTCGCGTTCCTGGCGCCCGAGGCCGGCGACCGGCGCGTCGACGTCGCTCCTGCCCGGCGATCCTGATCGGGCGGGGCGGCCGGTCAGCCGGCCGGGAGGAACTCCCCGCTCTGCACGTACTCCATCGCCCTGCCGAAGGCCGGGTCCGCGAGCCGGCGGTCCAGCTCCTCACCGGTGGGCTCCGCCACGCGCTGGTGGATCCACCACAGGTTGCCGAACGGGTCCCGGAACCGGCTGACCCGGTCTCCCCAGAACAGTTCGGTCGGCTCGGTGACGACCGTCGCGCCGCGCGCGACCGCCCGGCGCAGCACGTCGGCGTCGTCGGCCACGTAGAGGCGTAGGAAAGCCGGCGTGTGCGGCCAGCCGGGCCGGTCGAACATCAACACCACGGAATCCCCGATGCGGACCTCGGCGTGACCGATCACCCCGTCGGACTCCATCCGGCCCAGCTCCGTCGCGTCGAAGACACCGACGACGAAATCGATGATCGCCGCCGTGTCTCCGGCCGAGATGATCCACGGGGTCACGGTGTGGTAGCCGTCCGGCACGATCTTCACGGGTACGCCTCCTCGTCTCGCGGCGGGTTCCGCCCGCCGGCCCGTGCGACGTTAGGTGGCATGTAGGCCAGCGTTGGTCCTACTTCGGAGAGCATGGTGGGCCCGTGGCCGGGGTCCTGCCTGTTCCCCCGCCGACCCGACCGCCGTCGGTACGCGGGTCAGGCGTGCCGGGTGCCGGTCAGTCGCGCCGTGCGGGGGAAGGACGCCCAGATGTTCTTGGTGCTGTCGGTGGCGTACCAGCCGACGTCGAGGGAGAGGGCGCGGGCGAGTTGCAGGCCGCGCCCGCCGGCGCCGGCGGGTCGGGCGTCGGTGAGTTCCGGCAGCGAGCCGAGGTCGTGGTCGGCGACGTCGAGGATGAGGCAGTCCTCGGTGGCGAGCAGCCGGACGATGGTCGGCGGGATCCCGTGTCGCAGGGCGTTCGTGGCGAGTTCCGTGGCGATCAGGGCGATGAGCTCGGGGACCTCCTCCAGGGCCTCGCCCTCGCCGAGTACGTCGCCGGTCAGCTCCTCGTGCAGGGAGGCGCGCAGGCCACGCAGGTGCACCGCCTCGGACAACGTCCAACGCCGCAGCTCAACGGCCTGGGGCGGGGGTGGCGAGCTGCTCAGTCGGCCCATGGGGACGTTGTACCCGATCTCCCCCCGGCTCAAGCCGGGCGGTTGGTCGGCGCACCCGGTCGTGTGTGCCGCGCGAGACACCGGGCGACAGCCGGCGGCCTGCGCCGACGCCTGCCTCAGCGCCTGCGAGCGGGCCTGCCGCGACCTCCTCGCCACGATGAGCTGAGGACGCGCGGGTGGTTCAATCCCCGCTATCGGAACAATTGGGAAGTATCGATCGTCGTGCGTGTCCTGGACCGCCGGCGAGCGGTTGTACCTGGCGTGACGGTGGAATCACGCACCAACATTATGAGCCCGGCGACGGCGTGCCCGGGCTGGCGGACCAGGTGGGCGGAGCGTGAGGGCGGGCGGCGGTCGCGCGCGTACGACGCCGACGTCGACGCCTGGCACCGGCGTAACGACCACCTGATCCGGCTGCGGATCGAGGCCGCCGAGTTCCTCGGGTGCGCCCAGCCGCGTACCGGCCTGCCGGTCGATCTCGGGGACGACGAGGTCGTCTTCCGGGTGCTGCCGGCCGCGGAGCTGGTCGAGGCCGAGGCCCGGCACGTGCCCGGGCTGCCGCCGCCCGGGCTCACCGTCGCCGCGGCCGAGGTCGTGGCGTCCCGTCGCGCACTGCCGAGGGGGCTGCGGCTCGTCGACGCCGGTCTGGCCGTCGTGACCAACCGCCGGGTGGCCTTCGCGGGGCACGCGGGACGGCGCGAGTGGGCGTACGCGGACCTGCTCGGGGCCGCGCACCACCCCGACGTCCCGGTCACCCTGCTGCACACCACCGACGGCGGTCGGCTCGCCGGGCTGCGGGTGCCGGTCACCGCCACGGTGAACTTCCGCTTCTATCTCACGCTCGCCCTCGCCACCGCCGCCGGGGAGCGCTCCGCCGTCGCCGCGCAGCTCGACGCCCTGCTGGTCGCCCACCAGCGCGCCCGGCCGGTCCCGCCGCCGCCGGCCGTGCCGGCCCAGGCCCCGCTGACCGCGCTGCGGCCCGATCGCCGGACGGCGCTCGCCGCCGCCGTCGCCACGCTGGCGTACGCGACGCTGACCGGCACCTTCGGGTCGGAGCGGGGCGGCCCGCCGTACCGGGCGGACGAGGGCGCCGGGCGCATCGCCGCCGCCACGGCTGCGCCGACCGTCATCGGCAGCACCACCGCGACCACCGCCGAGGAGCCGGCCGTGCCGGACGAGGGTGCGGTCGGGCCGGGCGCCGGCGCGACGGCGGTTCCCCGCACCCGCGTCGCCGCGGGGGTGCGGGTGCCGGTCGTACGTCAGGAGACGGCCGGCTCCGACGGATCAGTCCGGCCGGCCGCCCCGGCGACGGGTCCGGCGTTCCGTCCGTCGCCGCCCGCCCCGGCGC
>NZ_JBPQTP010000070.1:0-36458 GCF_051386395.1 Micromonospora sp. URMC 106 | reverse complement strand
CAGGAGATCACCACGACCAGCGCGATCCCGGCCAGCGCGGTGCCGGCCAGCGCGGCGGGCAGCCACGGCGCCGGCGGGCGGGGCGGGTTCGTAGACTCGACGGCGATGAGCGCAGGGGAACTGGACCGGGCGGTGGAGTTGCTGGTCCGTCAGGTGGGGCACTGGCAGCAGCCGCGCTGGGCGGCCACGGCCGCCGGTGGCAACGTGTCGCGGGCCGACCTGGTGCACCGGCTGGTGCAGGAGATCGCCAACCTCGCCGCCGACGCCGAGGGCGGGCCCCGGCGGGTGGTGCCCCGGCTAGACAACGACCTCGCGCTGCCCGACCAGCTCCGGGTGGTGGCCGCCGACCTGGTCGCCGCGGCCCCGCCGCCCGAGGTGCTGGCGCGGGCCGCCGCCGAGGTGACGGCGACCCGCGGCGCGCTCTAGTCCGCCGGTCCGGCGCGGCCCGTCCGCGGGGCCGGCCCGCCCCGTGCCCGTCCGCCGCTGTCGGCGGACGGGCTCCGGTGTCAGCTCAGGCGTTCGATCACCATGGCCATGCCCTGGCCGCCGCCGACGCACATGGTCTCCAGGCCGATCGTCTTGTCGTGCCAGTCGAGCGCGTTGAGCAGGGTGCCGGTGATCCGGGCGCCGGTCATGCCGAACGGGTGCCCGACGGCGATCGCCCCGCCCATCACGTTCAGCTTCTCCAGCGGGATGTCGAGCTGGCGGTACGAGGGGATCACCTGGGCGGCGAACGCCTCGTTGATCTCCACCAGGTCGACGTCGTCGATGGTCATGCCGGCCCGCTTGAGCGCCTGCCGGGTGGCCTCGACCGGGCCCAGGCCCATGATCTCCGGCGAGAGGGCGGTCACGCCGGTGGAGACGATCCGGGCCAGCGGGGTGATCCCGAGGTCCTTCGCCCGCTGGGCGCTCATGATCACCACGGCGGCCGCGCCGTCGTTGAGCGGGCAGCAGTTGCCGGCGGTGATCCGGCCGTCCGGACGGAACACCGGCTTAAGGCCGGAGACCGCCTCCAGGGTGACCCCGGGGCGGGGGCCGTCGTCGGCGCTGACCACCGTGCCGTCCGGCGTGGTGACCGGGGTGATCTCCCGGGCCCAGAAGCCGTCGGCGATCGCCTTCTCGGCGAGGTTCTGGCTGCGTACGCCGAACTCGTCCATGTCGGCGCGGGTCACGTCGTACACCTGGGCCAGGTTCTCGGCGGTCTGCCCCATGGTCAGGTAGATGTCCGGCAGCTCGCCGGCCTCGCGCGGGTCGGTCCAGACCGGGGCGCCGCCCTGGGCGCGGGCCTTCGAGCGCTCGGCCGCCGCCGCGAAGCGCGGGTTCTCCCAGCCGCCACCGACCAGCGCCTGCGCCTCCGGCGGGAGGCCGTCGGAGTTGCCGCGGGCGTACCGGGAGACGGTCTCCACGCCGGCGGAGACGAAGACGTCACCCTCGCCAGCCCGGATCGCGTGCATCGCCATCCGGGTGGTCTGCAGCGAGGACGCGCAGTAGCGGGTCAGGGTCGCGCCGGGCAGGGTGTCCAGGCCCATCAGGGTGGCGACCACCCGGGCCATGTTGAAGCCCTGCTCGCCGCCGGGCAGGCCGCAGCCCAGGTAGAGGTCGTCGATCTCGCTCGGGTCGAGCTGGGGGATCTTGTCCAGGGCGGCCCGCACGATGGTCGCGGCGAGGTCGTCCGGACGGACGTCGCGCAGGGACCCCTTGTGCGCCCGGCCGATGGGGGAGCGGGCGGTGGCGACGATGACGGCGTCGCGGGACGACTCAGTCGGCATGCACCAACGTTAACCCGTCGGTAACTTCACGCGGAAGCTGCCGGCCGGCCGGGAAATGTCACGTCCGGCAGGGGGCGCGGCGCCCGCGGAGCCGGGCCGCGCGCCCGGACGGGCCGGCCGGCGCTAGTGGCGGGAGGCGACCGCGGCGGCCGCCGCGACGGCGGGCAGCAGGGCGTGCGCCCAAACCCGGTAGCCGTCGGCGGAGGGGTGGTAGCCGTCGTGGCACAGCGTGCCGGCGTCGGCCCGGAACACCGGGCCCGCCTCGGTGGCCAGGTCGACCACCGTGCCGCCGGCCTCGAGCACCGCCGCCGTCTGGGCGCGGGCGACCCGCCGCCCCGACCAGCCGACCACGTGCCGCAGCGGCGGCGCGATCGCGCGTACGGCGCCGAGGTCGGGGCAGGTGCCGACGACCACCTCGACCCGGGCCTCGCGGAGCCGGTGGACGGCCGCCCCGAGGTAGGCGGCGGCGTCCGCCGGCCGACGCAGGGTGGTGGCGTCGTTGGCCCCGATCAGGATCACCGCCACGTCGGGACGCTCGCCGAGCAGGGCCCGGGCCACCTGCGTGGCCAGGTCGGTCGAGCGGGAGCCGGAGACGCCGACGCTGGACAGGTGCACCCGCCGGCCGTTCGGACCCTCGGCGAGCAGGTTGGCCAGCTGGCCGCCGATGGTGTCGTCGAGGTGCTCGACCCCGACGCCGAGGGCGGACGAGTCGCCGAGCAGCACCAGGCGCAGCGGCGGGGCGCCGGTGCGACCCACCGTGGCGCGCAGCGCCAGCCCCAGCTCCGGCTGGGCGTACTGGCGGTGCCGGGCGACGAAGGCCTGGCCGGCGAGGACGGCGGCGCCGCCGACCGTGCCGGCGATCAGGGAGAGCGTCGCGGCCCGACCCAGTCGACCGGCGAGCCCCGAGGGGATGAAGCGCTCGCTCATGCCAGTCCCTCCAGTGTGGCTGAGTCGGCGGCCGGACCGGGTTGCGGCACCGCGCCGACACCGAAGAACGCCCGTCGGCGCAGTTGCGCCCACCGGCCGGCGGGACCGCGTTCGCGCCCCCGCACCCGCGTGCCGCTGACCTCGGTGCCCGGCTGCCGGGCCGCCTCCTGCGCGGCCGCGGGCAGCGAGCGTACGCCCTCGTCCCGGGCCGGCGCAGGGCGCCGCTCCTGCCCGGTGCCGAGCGCGGAGAGCACCGTCGGCAGCAGCGCGGCGGCGGCCACCGCGTAGCCCTCCGCCGAGGGGTGGAACCGGTCCCAGGCGAACATCCGCGTCGGCTCGGCGGCGAACCGGGGGCCGAGCAGGTCGCCGAGGGAGACCGTCCAGCCGCCGGCCTCGACCACGGCCACCGTCTGGGCGGCGGCGAGCTGCCGGCTCCAGCGCCGGGCCAGCCAGCGCAGCGGCGGCTGGATCGGCTGGATCGCGCCCAGGTCGGGGCAGGTGCCGACGACCACCTCGCAGCCGGCGGCGCGCAGCGTGCGGACCGCCTCGACGAGATAGCGCACCGCCAGGCCGAGCGGCGTGCGGTTGGTCACGTCGTTGCCGCCGATCAGGATCACCGCGACGTCGGGCCCGCACTCCAGCGCCGCCTCCACCTGGTGCTTCAGCCCGGAGGAGATGGCGCCGACCACGGCGAAGCGGTGCAGCCGGACGGGCCGCTGCAGGCGGCGGGACAGGCCGGTGGCCAGCAGCGCGCCCGGCGTCTCCCGGCGGCGGTGCACGCCGTAGCCGGCCGCCGACGAGTCACCGAGCACGACCATGGTGACCGGCGGGCCGGGCAGCTTCGCGCCGTAGACCCCGTCGCAGCGGGGCGGCGGCGCCTCGGCCATCGGGATCGTGCGGCGCGCCTGCCGGGCCTGCCCGAGGAGCACGCCGCCGGTCGCCACGGCGGCCGCCGCGGTCGCGCCCGTGCCGATCGCCGCGAGGCGGGCGATCTGCCGAGCGCGCTGCCAGCGCGAACCAACCGGGACGACGGAACCAGCGACCCCCATACAGCGACATTATCGCGCCGGCACGACACGCCGCCGTCGTCGTGTCGGCTCGCGGGTGGCTGGAAGGCGACGGTCCTGGGTACCTGTTCGGGTGCGCGGGCGGCAGTTGCGCCGGCACGTCACGCTGGCACGCGGAGAGGGGCCGAACATGGGGAAGACACTGAAGCGGAGCGCGGCGTTCAGCGCGCTGGCGAGGGCGCTCGCGGCCGGGTCGCGGGGCGGCCCGTCGCTCGGGGCCCGGCTGGCGGCGTTGCCCCGGATGATCCGGGCGACCGCCCGGGGGGAGTACGACGGCGGGCTGCGGCTGGCGCTGATGACCGCCGCGACGGCGTACATCGTCTCGCCGGTCGACCTGCTGCCGGAGATCCCGCTGGCGATCTTCGGGCTGGCCGACGACGCGGTCATGGTGACCTGGCTGGCCGGCAGCGTGCTCGCCGAGACCGAGCGGTTCCTGGAGTGGGAGACCCGTCGCAGCTCCACGATCCCCGGGCACGTGGTGTCCTGAGCCGACGTACCCTGGGGCGTCGAGAAAACGTCTGCCCGGCCGCCGCCGGCGGCGCCGGAGGAGAAGGGCACAACGAGGTGCGGTACTACGACAACGTCGTCGAGCTGATCGGCAACACCCCGCTGGTACGGCTGCGCAACGTCACGGCCGGCATCCAGGCCACCGTGCTGGCGAAGGTGGAGTACCTCAACCCGGGCGGGTCGGTCAAGGACCGGATCGCGCTGCGGATGGTGGAGGACGCGGAGAAGGCGGGCATCCTCCAGCCCGGCGGCACGATCGTCGAGCCGACCAGCGGCAACACCGGCGTCGGCCTGGCCCTGGTGGCCCAGCTCAAGGGCTACCGGTGCGTCTTCGTCTGCCCCGACAAGGTCAGCCAGGACAAGCAGGACGTGCTGCGGGCGTACGGCGCGGAGGTGGTGGTCTGCCCGACCGCCGTGGCGCCGGAGGACCCGCGCTCCTACTACAACGTCTCCGACCGGCTGGCCCGCGAGATCCCCGGCGCCTGGAAGCCCAACCAGTACAGCAACCCGGCCAACCCGCGCTCGCACTACGAGACCACCGGCCCGGAGCTGTGGGAGCAGACCGGGGGCGGGCTCACCCACTTCGTGGCGGGCGTCGGCACCGGCGGCACCATCTCCGGCATCGGCCGCTACCTCAAGGAGGCCTCGGAGGGGCGGGTCAGGGTCATCGGCGCCGACCCGGAGGGCTCGGTCTACTCCGGCGGCACCGGCCGGCCCTACCTGGTCGAGGGCGTCGGCGAGGACTTCTGGCCGGAGACGTACGACCGGGGCGTCGCCGACGAGATCGTCGAGGTCTCCGACAAGGCGTCGTTCGAGATGACCCGGCGGCTGGCCCGCGAGGAGGGGCTGCTGGTCGGCGGCTCCTGCGGCATGGCCGTGGTGGCCGCCCTGGAGGTCGCCCGCAAGGCCGGCCCGGACGACGTGGTCGTGGTGCTCCTGCCGGACAGCGGCAAGGGCTACCTGTCGAAGATCTTCAACGACACCTGGATGGCCCGGTACGGCTTCCTGGACAACTCGGGCACCGAGCCGACCGTCGCCGACGCGCTGGCCAGCAAGCCGGGCGGCCTGCCCGAGCTGGTGCACGTCCACCCGACCGAGACGGTCCGCGACGCGATCGACTACATGCGCGAGTACGGCGTCTCGCAGCTGCCGGTGCTCAAGGCCGAGCCCCCGGTGGTCACCGGCGAGGTGGCCGGGTCGATCGCCGAGAAGGACCTGCTCGACGCGCTGTTCACCGGGCAGGCGCACCTGCACGACACCATCGAGCGGCACATGGCCGAGCCGCTGCCGATGATCGGCGGCGGGCAGCCGGTGAGCGAGGCGGTGGGCCTGCTGGAGAAGTCCGACGCCGCCCTGGTGCTGGTCGACGGCAAGCCGAAGGGCGTCCTCACCCGGCAGGACCTGCTCGCCCACCTCGGCGCCCGCTGAACCACCGACCGACAGACACGTACGGCCCCTCCGCGGCGGAGGGGCCGTACGTCGTCAGAGGGGGCGGGCGTACCGCAGTTGGTCGGTGACGGCCGCGCCGATGTGTTCCTCCCGCCGGGAGCCCTCGGGGGTCCAGCCGCCGCGTTCGTAGAAGCGGCGCGCGTCCGCGTTGCCCTCCAGCACCCAGAGCGCCGCCCGGGACCGGCCGCGCGAGCGCATGGCGGCCAGCGCGTCGACCATCAGCGCCCGCCCGGTGCCCCGGCCGCGCTCGGCCGGATCGAGGTGGATGGCGTTGAGCAGGCCCGTCGCCGGGTCGCCCTCGTCGTCGGGGCCGAGATAGCTGAAGCCGACCAGCCGCCCGTCGCGTTCGGCGACGGTCATCCGGTGGTCGTCGCGTTCCCAGCGCCAGCGTTCGACCCAGTACCGTCCCATCGCCTCCGGCCCCGGCTCGGCCAGCGCCTCGGGCGGCAGGAAGGACGCGTACGTCGCCACCCGGGACCGCTGGTGCAGGGCGCCGACCGGCATCAGGTCGACCTCGGTGGCCGGGCGGAGGATGACCGTCATCCGGCCGAGGCTACCCGCCGGGGCGGGACCTGCACGGTGGTCAGGTCCTCGGCGATCACCAGGTCGCCGTCGAAGTGCGCGCGAGCCTCGTCGGCGAATCGGCTCGCGTCGGCGTACCGCTGGGAGAAGTGGGTGAGCACGAGCCGGCGTACGCCCGACTCGGCCGCCACCCGCGCGGCCTGGCCCGCCGTGAGGTGGCCGACCTCGGCGGCCAGCGCGGCCTCCGAGTCGAGGAAGGTCGACTCGATGACCAGCAGGTCGGCGTGCTCGGCGAGGGCGTACACCCCGTCGCAGAGCCCGGTGTCCATGACGAAGGCGAACCGCTGCCCCGGCCGGGGCACGCTCACCTCCTCGCGGGTGACGCGGCGTCCGTCCAGGTCGAGGTGGCCGACCCGGATCAGCTCTCCGACCGCCGGCCCGGCGATGCCGTACGCGGCCAGCTTCGCCGGCAGCATCCGGCAGCCGTCCGGCTCGACGAGCCGGTAGCCGTACGTCTCGATCGGGTGCTTCAGCCGGCGGGCCTCCAGCGTGCCGACGCCCAGGGTGATGCGCTGCCCGTCGGCCTCGATCGGCTCGACGCGCAGCTCGGCGGTCTCGTGGAAGGAGCTGGCGTGCCGCAGCCGGGCGAAGTATTCCGCGCCGCCGGCGGGGAAGTGCACCGCCACCGGGTGCGGCACCCGGTCCAGCGAGAGCCGCTGGATGGTGCCGGGCAGGCCGAGGCAGTGGTCGCCGTGGAAGTGGGTGACGCAGACGCGGGTCAGGTCGGTGGCGGTGACCGGGGTGTGCAGCAGTTGCCGCTGGCTGCCCTCGCCCGGGTCGAAGAGGATCACCTCGTCGTCCCAGCGCAGCACGTACCCGTTGTGGTTGCGCTGCCGGGTCGGCGCCTGGCTGGCCGTCCCGAGCACCACCAGCTCGCGCATCGACACGGTGACCTCCGGCTGCTCGCCCGGCACGAGGCGGAAAAGGGTCGACCCCCGGGGCTTCCGCGCTCGCGCGCGGGCCGGCTGGACTGGGCCGGCACCCCGGGGGTCGGGTGGCTGTCGTGGATTCGCCGCACCGCTGCCACACGGTCTCGACGATGGTGCCTGTGCCCGCCTCGCGGCGGACGGGTTTACTGTCGAGGACAGCGGCTAGCGGACAGCCACCTCACGAGTCCGATTGCTATACAAGTCTGGACCACCTCCTTTCCCGTGTACGGCCACGCTATCGAGCCCTCACGCCGCCGGCAACGGATTTCGATCACAGAGCCGGCGGGAATAGCCCGCCGGCCCCGACCGGGCCGGCGACCCGGTCGACCGACCGGGCCGGCGCGGCGGTCAGGAGGTCTCGGCGATGCCGATCGGACCCTCGCGGGGGCCCTCCTCGCTGGCCGGCTGCACCGCCAGTGACGGGAAGTCGGCCAGGTCGCCCTCCGGTTCGGCGTCCCACTCGGGAAAGACCAGGTCGCTCTGGAGGTAGAGGCAGAGCAGTTGGGTGAGCTGGCGCAGCCCGTCGAGGTGGGTGCGCTCGTGCCCGTGGGTGGCGTCCACGCCGAAACCGAGCAGCGCCACCCGGGCGTGCGCCCCGGCCTCCACCGCCGCCGCCACGTCCGAGCGGTAGTAGTCGAAGACGTCCCGGACCAGGCGCACCCCGTGCTCGGCGGCGATCGAGGCCAGGTTGCGGGTCAGGTGGTAGTCGAACGGCCCTACGCCGTCGCCCATCGCCAGGGTGGCCGCGTCCTCCCGGGACTGCTGGCCGGGGGCGACCACCGCCGCGTCCACCGAGACGATCTCGGCGACGTCCGGGTCCAGCCCGTGGCTGGCCCCGTGCCCGATCTCCTCCGTCACGGTGACCAGCAGGTGCGCGGTGACCGCCGGGCGTACGCCGGCGTCGACCATCGCCTTGAACGCGGTCAGCACCGCCGCCACGCCCGCCTTGTCGTCGAGGTGCCGGGACTTGACGTACCCGCTGGGGGTGACCGTCGGGTCCGGCAGGAACGCGACGAAGTCCCCGGCGTCGATGCCGAGCGCGCGCAGCCCGGCGACGTCGTCGACCGGCTCGTCGATCCGCACCTCGACCTGCTCCCAGCCGATGCCCTGGGAGTCGACGGCCTCGTTGTAGCGGTGGCCGCTGGCCTTGAGCGGGAGCACCTGGCCGGTGATCACCCGGTCCAGGTCGTCGGTGAAGATCCGCACGTGCGCGCCCTCGGCGAACCGGGCGCTGTGCGTGCCGATCGGCTTGAGCTCCAGCCGCCCGTTCTCCTTCAGCCGCTTGACCATGCCGCCGATGGTGTCGGTGTGCACCACGATGGCCCGGTCGGCCCCGGTCTGGCGGGGGCCGGGCAGGCAGGCGCTCAACGCGCCGCGCCGGGTCAGCGTGGAGCCGATGCCGAGCGCGGAGAGCCGCTCGCCCACGTACTGCTGCACGTGGTCGGTGCGCCCCGACGGGCTCGGGATCTCCAGCAGCTCCACCAACACCTGCCGCAGGTAGTCCAGGTCGATCTCCAGCGGCCTCGGGCTCACGCGGCGCCTCCCGGGCCGACCGGGGACCAGAGCCGCTGCGGCGCGCGGGTGCCGGGGAAGAGCAGGTCGACGAAGCGTTCGGCGGTCGGCTGCGGCTCGTGGTTGGCCAGGCCGGGCCGCTCGTTGGCCTCGATGAAGACGTGCTCGGGCCCGTCCGGGGCGGGGACCAGCAGGTCCAGCCCGGTGACCGGGATGTCGAGCGCGCGGCTCGCCGTCACGCACGCCTCGGCGATCGCCGGGTGCAGCTCCGCCGTGACGTCGTGGATGGTGCCGCCGGTGTGCAGGTTGGCGGTCTTGCGTACGGTCAGCACCTGCCCCTCGGGCAGCACGTCGTGCGGCTCGTGGCCGGCCTCGGCGATGACGTCCCGGGTCATGTCGTCGAGCGGGATCGTGGACTCGCCGCCGGTGGCGGCGGCCCGGCGGCGGCTCTGCCGCTCGATCAGCTCGGCGATGTCGTGCACCCCGTCGCCGGTGATCGAGGCGGGGCGGCGGACCGCGGCGGCCACCACCTCGTGGTCGATGACGACGACCCGCAGGTCCTCGCCGGTGCGCATCTCCTCGATCAGCACGTCGGGGCAGAACCGGGCGGCCAGTTCGACGGCGGCGGCCAGCGCCTCGGGGGTCCGTACGCCCACCGTGATGCCGTTGCCCTGCTCGCCCCGTGCCGGCTTGACCACCACCCGGCCCACCTCCGCGAGGAAGGCGGCGTCGCCGTCGTCGCCGGTGGCCGTGCGCCCGCGCGGCACCGACAGCCCCGCCTCGGCGAGGATCCGGCGGGTCACCCGCTTGTCGTCGCAGCGGCTCATCGCCACCGCCGAGGTCAGCTCCGACAGCGACTCGCGGGTCAGGATCGTCCGTCCGCCGTTGCTCAGCCGCAGCTCACCCCAGGCCGGGTCGGTGACCTCCACCCGGATGCCGCGCCGCATCGCCTCGTCGGCGACGATCTTCGCGTACGGGTTGAGCTGGTCGTACCCCTCGGGTGTGGCGGGCAGGAAGAGCCGCTCGTTGATCGGGTTCTTCCGCTTCACGCAGAGCGTCGACGTCCGGTAGAAGCCGAGCCGCTCGTAGAGCCGGATCGCCCCGGCGTTCTCGGCGAGCACGGACAGGTCCACGTACGCCCGGCCGCGCGCGACCAGCCGGGCGGCCAGCGCCGTGATCAGGGCCTGCCCGGTGCCGGGCGGCGCGGTGTTGAAGTCGACGGTGAGGCACCACAGGCTGGCCCCGTTCTCCGGGTCGTCGAAGACCGCGACGTGGTCCACGCCGGTGATGGTGCCGACCACCTCGCCGGTGGCGTCCTCGGCCACGAGGTGCAGGAAGCGCTCGGTGCGGGCGTTGGCCACGAGCACGTCGACCGGGGCGGTGACCATGCCGTTGCGGGCGTAGATCCGGTTCACCGCGTCCGCGTCGGCCGCGTCCCGCAGCGGGCGGATCGTCAGCCCCGGCACGTCGTCGTCGGCCGGCCGGTCGCCGTCGAGCGGCAGCCGGTAGGTCAGCGACGGGTCGATGAACAGCTCGTCGGGCAGCCGGGACACCAGGACGTGCGGGTCCCGCAGGTAGATGCAGATGTCCCGGGAACCGGCGGCCTCGGAGCGCAGCACGGCGGCGACGGCGGCCTGGTCGGTGAAGGTCTGCCCGAAGACGAGCCGGCCCCAGCCGCAGTCCAGCACCACGTCGGTGTCGCCCTCGCGGGTGGGGGGCTCCGGCGTGCCCGGGGCCATGGGGTCGCCGCCGGGCCCGACGGGCTCCCGCCGGCGGGGGTCGCGGAACCGGCTGGTCCGGGCGGAGCCGGTGGCCATGGTGTCGGTCACGGTCAGTCGATTCCGTGGCTCTGGAGCCACATTTCCAGGAGTCCGAGTTGCCACAGCTTGTTTCCGTTCAGCGGGGTCAGTTCGGCGTTCGGGTCGGCGAGCAGCGCGTCGACGTAGTCGGCGCGGAACAGGTCCCGGCGGCGGGCCTCCGGCGCGGAGAGCGCGTCGCGTACCCGGTCGAGGAGCTTGCCCTCCAGGTGGGTGAGGCCCGGGACCGGGAAGTAGCCCTTCGGCCGGTCGATGACCTCGTGCGGCAGCACCCGACGGCCGATCTCCTTGAGCACCCCCTTGCCGCCCTGCGCCAGCTTCAGCTCCGGCGGGCAGCTCGCGGCCAGCTCGACGAACTCGTGGTCGAGGAACGGCACGCGGGCCTCCAGCCCGTGCGCCATGGTCATGTTGTCCACCCGCTTGACCGGGTCGTCGGTCAGCATGACCTGGGTGTCGATCCGCAGCCCGGCGTCGACCGCGGTCTCCGCGCCGGCCCGGCCGAGGTGCGCGGCCACGAACTCCCGCGCCGGGTCGCCGTCGGCCAGCCAGGCCGGGTTGAGCACCCGGGCCAGCCCGGCCGCGTCCCGGTCGAAGAAGGCCCGGGCGTACGTGTCGAGCGCCCCGTCCCGGCCGACCTCGGCGAGCGGCGGGTACCAGTGGTAACCGCCGAGGATCTCGTCCGCGCCCTGGCCGGACTGGACCACCTTGACGTGCTGCGCGACCACCTCGCTGAGCAGGTAGAACGCGACGCAGTCGTGGCTGACCATCGGCTCGGACATGGCGGCTACGGCCGCCTCCAGCGGCGGCACCAGGTCGGCGGCGGCCACCCGGATCTGGTGGTGGTCGGTGTCGAACGTCTTCGCGACCAGGTCGGAGTAGCGGAACTCGTCGCCCTCCCGGCCGCCGACGGAGTCGAAGCCGATGGAGAAGGTGGACAGCCCGCGCTGGCCCTCGCCGGCGAGCAGCGCGACCACCAGGCTGGAGTCGAGCCCGCCGGAGAGCAGCACGCCGACCGGCACGTCGGCGACCATCCGCCGGCGCACGGCGGTGGTGAGCGACTCCAGCAGGGCGTCCTGCCAGTCCCGCTCGGACCAGCCGGCCCGCTCGGCGGAGCGGGTGAAGGCCGGGTCCCAGTAGGTCCGCTCGGAGGTGCGGCCGTCCGGCTCGTAGACCCGTACGGTCGCCGGGGGCAGCTTCGCGACGCCGCGCAGGATGGTGCGCGGCGGCGGCACGATGCTGTGGAAACTCAGGTAGTGCGCCAGCGCGACCGGGTCGATGCCGGTGTCGATCCCGCCGCCGGCCAGCAGCGCGGGCAGGGTGCTGGCGAAGCGCACCACGCCCGGCGTCTCGGCCACGTAGAGCGGCTTGATGCCGAGCCGGTCCCGGGCCAGCACCAGCCGGCCGGTGTCCCGCTCGCTGATCGCCACGGCGAACATGCCGACCAGGTGGTCGACGAAGTCGAGCCCCCACTCGGCGTACGCCTTGAGCACGACCTCGCTGTCGCCGGCGGAGAAGAAGCGGTGCCCCTTCGCCTGGAGTTCCGCGCGCAGCTCCCGGTAGTTGTAGATGCACCCGTTGAACACGCCGGTCAGTCCCGCGCCGGGGTCGACCAGGGGCTGGCCGCTCGCGGCGGAGAGGTCGATGATCTTCAGGCGTCGGTGTCCGAGGGCCGTCGGGCCCTGGGCCCAGACGCCGCTGTCGTCGGGCCCCCGGTCGCTCATCGTGGCCGCCATGCGCTCCACCGCCGACACGTCGGCGCGCGAGCCGTCACGGCGGAACTCTCCCGCAAGTCCGCACATGCGAGGCAATGCTGCCAGAGGCCGGCCGGGTCCGCCCGTTGAGCTGATGCCGACGAGGGTGTGCGGTTGCTAGGATGCCCGGCCTCGCCCGCCCGACGGGTCGTGGCGGGGCGTTTCCGGCCTGGCCCCGCCCGGTGCCCGAATCGGAAACGGGCCCGCGGTGTGACAAACACCGCAGGCCCGTTCGCGGGTGCGTGCCGGCTCAGCCGGCGATGGCTCGGTGGGCGATGGCGGCTCAGTGGGCGGTGCCGGCTCAGCCGGCGGTGCGGGCGATGCCCACCGGGCAGCTCAGCCCGTTCGGGCCGTGGTTGCAGTACCCGTTCGGGTTCTTCGTCGGTGCGAGGTACTGCTGGTGGTAGTCCTCGGCGAAGTAGTACTCGCCCAGCCGGTCGATCTCCGTGGTGATCTCGCCCTTGCCGGCGCGCGCCACGATCGGCGCGAACGCGTCCCGGGACGCCCGCGCGGTGGCGAGCTGCTCGTCGGTGGTCGCGTAGATCGTCGACCGGTACTGGGTGCCGACGTCGTTGCCCTGGCGCATGCCCTGGGTCGGGTCGTGGTTCTCCCAGAAGACCTTGAGCAGGTCCTCGTAGCTGATCCTGGTGGGGTCGTAGACCACCTGGACCACCTCGGCGTGCCCCGTCATGCCCGAGCACACCTCCTCGTACGTCGGGTTCGGCGTGATGCCGCCCGCGTAGCCGGCGGACGTGGTGATCACGCCGGGCAGGGTCCAGAACAGCCGCTCGGCGCCCCAGAAGCAGCCCATGCCGAACACGGCCACCTGCGAGCCCTCCGGGAACGGACCCTTGAGCGGGGTGCCCAGCACCTCGTGCCGGTCCGCGATGGGCATCGCGATGAGGCGACCGGGCAGGGCCTGGTCGGGGGTGGGCAGCTCGGCCTTCATGCGGCGCAGGAACACGGTGGGACTCCTCTCGTACCTCTCCCAGCGTGCAACACCGCCGGACCCGCCTTCCTTACCCGCCCCGTCGGCACTCAGGCCGGCGCGATGTCCGGGCGGGCGCGGTGGCACGGTGTGGACCGTCGCGTCAGAGGGCGGCGGTGATCCGGGCGGCGTACTCCTGCGCCTCCGCGTCGTCGGCGTAGCGGGTGCGGGGCCAGAAGAAGCCGCGCAGCCCGTCGCCCTTCGTCCGGGGCACCACGTGGGTGTGCAGGTGCGGGACGGACTGGGACACCTTGTTGTTCATCGCCACGAACGTCCCGCCGGCCCCCAGGCCGGTCTCCACCGCGACCGCCAGCCGCCGCACCAGGCCGAAGTAGCCGGTCAGCAGGTCGGCCGGCAGCTCCGCCAGGGTGACCAGGTGCGTGCGCGGCACCACCAGCACGTGCCCCCGGAAGACCGGCCGGGTGTCCAGGAACGCCGTCCCGTCCGGCTCGTCGGCCACCCGGAACGCCGGCACCTCGCCGGCCACGATCCCGCAGAACACGCACCCGCTCATCCGGGCAGGGTAACCGCGACCGCGAGCGGCGGCCGCACCGTGGCGCGCACGGCGCGCGGCCGCGCCGTGGCGCACGGCGCCGCCGCGTCGTCGCCGGGCGCGGGTTGTGCCGCCCCCCGCCCCCGGGGCGGCTAGCCTCACCGGCATGAGTCACGGCTTCGAGACGCTCGCCATCCACGCCGGTCAGGACCCGGAGGCCCGCACGGGCGCGGTGATCCCACCGATCTACCAGACCAGCACCTACGCCCAGGACGCCGTCGGCGCGCCCCGGCTGGGCTACGAGTACAGCCGCTCCGGCAACCCGACCCGCGACGCGCTCCAGGAGTGCCTCGCCGCGCTGGAGGGCGGGTCCGTCGGGCTCGCCTTCGCCAGCGGCCTGGCCGCCGAGGACACCCTGCTGCGCACCGTCTGCAAGCCGGGCGACCACGTGGTGATCCCCGACGACGCGTACGGCGGCACGTACCGGCTCTTCGCCCGGGTCGCCGAGCGCTGGGGGCTGGACTTCACCCCGGCGAAGGTCTCCGACACGGACGCGATCCGGGCCGCGATCCGCCCCGGCACCACGAAGATCGTCTGGGTGGAGACGCCCACCAACCCGCTGCTCGGCATCGCCGACATCGCCGCGCTGGCCGCCGTCGCGCACGACGCGGGCGCCCTGCTGGTGGTCGACAACACCTTCGCCTCGCCGTACCTGCAGCAGCCGATCGCGCACGGCGCGGACGTGGTGGTGCACTCCACCACCAAGTACGTCGGCGGTCACTCCGACGTGGTCGGCGGCGCGCTCGTCACGGCGGACGCCGGGCTCGGCGAGGAACTGCGCTACCACCAGAACGCGATGGGCGCGATCAACGGTCCCTTCGACGCGTGGCTCACCCTGCGCGGGATCAAGACCCTCGGTGTACGCATGGACCGGCACTGCGACAACGCCGAGCGGATCGCGGCCTACCTGGACGGGCACGCCAAGGTCGGCCAGGTCATCTATCCGGGGCTGCCCTCGCACCCCGGCCACGAGGTGGCCGCCAAGCAGATGCGCCGGTTCGGTGGGATGATCTCCTTCCGTGCGGCCGGCGGCGAGGAGCACGCCGTCGAGATCTGCAACCGGGCCAAGCTGTTCGTGCTCGCCGAGTCGCTCGGCGGCGTGGAATCCCTGATCGAGCACCCGGGCCGGATGACACACGCAAGTGCCGCCGGCTCGCCGCTTGAAGTTCCCGGCGATCTCGTGCGACTGTCTGTCGGCATCGAGACGGTCGACGACCTGCTCGCCGATCTGGAGCAGGCGCTGGGCTGACCGCTGGCTGGGAGGGTGGCCGTGCAGGACATCATGCCGACCTGGGTGGGGGCGACCGCCAAGCAGATCGCCCGGGGCGTACGCCGGGGCGACGTCACGGCCACCCAGGTCGTCGCGGACCACCTGGACCACATCGCCCGGGTCGACGCCGACCTCGCCGCGTTCCGCGCGGTACGCGGCGGGGAGGCGATCACCGAGGCGGAGAAGGTCGACGAGCAGGAGGACCTGGCCAACCTGCCGCTGGCCGGGGTGCCGGTGGCGGTCAAGGAGAACACCGCGGTCGCCGGCCTGCCCACCTGGAACGGGTCGGCCGCCGTGCGTACGCCGGTGGCGGAGGCCGACCACGAGGTGGTCCGCCGGTTGCGTGGCGCCGGCGCGGTGATCCTCGGGGTGACCCGGATGCCCGAGCTCGGCCTGTGGGGCATCACCGACGACGAGACCGCCGTCACCCGCAACCCCTGGGACACCGGGCGCACCCCGGGTGGCTCCTCCGGTGGCGCGGCCGCCGCGGTCGCCGCCGGGCTGGTGCCGATCGCCCACGGCACCGACGGCCTCGGCTCGATCCGCATCCCGGCGGCCTGCTGCGGCCTGCTCGGGCTCAAGCCGGGCCGGGGGGTGATTCCCTGCCAGCTCGGCGCGGACGACTGGTTCGGCCTCACCGAGCACGGCACGCTCACCAGCACGGTCGCCGACGCGGCCGTCGGCTTCTCGGTGCTGGCCGGCCGCCGCCCGGAGAAGCTGGTCCCGCCGCAGCGGCTGCGGGTGGGCGTCTCGCTCCGCTCGCCGGTGCGGGGTGTGCACCCCGACCAGCCCAACCGCGACGCGGTCGCCGCCGCGGGCCGGCTGCTGGCAGGCGCCGGTCACGACACCGTGCCGGCCGATCCGGTCTATCCGACGGCGCTGGGCCTGCAGGGCATCGCCACGTGGTTCGCCGCGGCGGCCGCCGACGTCCGCGCCGCCGGGCTGGACCGGCGCGGCCTCCAGCGGCGCAGCCGCCGGCACGTCGCCCTCGGCGAGTGGGCGCAGCGGCGCGGGTACGTCCGGGAGACCGACCGGGCCGCCTGGCGCGAACGCTCGATCGGCTTCTTCGCCGACCACTCGATCGACCTGCTGCTCACCCCGGCCCTGGCCACCGTGCCACCGGCGGCCGAGGGCTGGTCCGGCCGGTCCTGGCGGGCCAACATGCTGGCCAGCATCCGGTACGCCCCGTTCGCCGCGCCGTGGAACATCGCCGGCCTGCCCGCCCTGGTGGTGCCGGTCGGCCGCCGCCCGGACGGGCTGCCGGTCGGCGTGCAGCTGATCGGCCCGCCCGGCAGCGAGCTGCTGCTGCTCGGCGTCGCCGGCCAGTTCGAGATGCAGGCCCCCTGGTCCCGCCACGCCCCCGGCTACCCCCGCATTCCCGCCGCCGTCTGACACGCGGGCGTGGGCGCGTCGGCGGGGGCGGCGGGTGGCACGATCAGGGCATGACGGAACTGGTCGGTCTCGCCGACGTACGGGCCGCGCGGGAACTGCTCGCGGGCGTCACCCGGACCACCCCGCTGGAGCCCTCCCGCCCGCTCAGCGCGGCGCTGGGCGGGCCGACGTGGCTCAAGTGCGAGAACCTGCAGCGCGCCGGCTCGTACAAGGTGCGCGGCGCGTACGTGCGGATCTCCCGGCTGTCGGCGGCGGAACGGGCCAACGGTGTGGTCGCGGCGAGCGCCGGCAACCACGCCCAGGGGGTGGCGCTCGCCGCCGGCCTCGTCGGCACGCACGCCACCGTCTTCATGCCGGTGAACGCGCCGCTGCCGAAGGTCGCCGCCACCAAGGGGTACGGCGCGGGGGTCGAACTGGTCGGCAACACGGTCGACGAGTCCCTGGTCGCGGCGCAGACCTTCGCCGAGCGGACCGGGGCGACGCTCATCCACCCCTTCGACCACCGGGACGTGATCGCCGGGCAGGGCACGGTGGCCCTGGAGATCCTCGAACAGTGCCCCGAGGTCAAGACGATCATCACCGGGGTGGGCGGCGGTGGTCTGGTCTCCGGCATGGCGGTGGCCGCCAAGGCGCTGCGGCCGGACGTGCGGATCGTCGGCGTGCAGGCGGCGAGCGCGGCGGCCTTTCCGCCCAGCCTGGTGGCCGGCGAGCCGGTACGCCTCCCGTCGTTCAGCACGATCGCGGACGGCATCGCCGTCGGCCGGCCGGGGGAGCTCACCTTCACCCACGTCCGCAAGCTGGTCGACGAGATCGTCACGGTCTCCGAGGAGGACATCTCCCGGGCGCTGCTGATGTTGCTGGAGCGCGGCAAGCAGGTGGTGGAGCCGGCCGGCGCGGTGGGCGTGGCCGCGTTGCTGGCGGGCGCGGTCGAGGTGGAGCCGCCGGTCGTGGCGGTGCTCTCCGGCGGCAACATCGACCCGCTGCTGATGCTCCGGGTGATCGAGCACGGCCTCGCCGCGGCCGGGCGCTACCTGCGGGTGACCGTGCGCTGCTCGGACCGTCCGGGTCAGCTCGCCTCGCTGCTCAGCGAGATCGCCGAGCACCGGGCGAACGTGGTGGACGTGGAGCACCAGCGGGCCAACCCGCACCTGCGCCTGGGCGAGGTGGAGGTGGCGCTGTCGGTGGAGACGCGCGGCGTCGAGCACTCCGACACGCTGATCAGCGCGTTGCGGGCCAGCGGCTACCAGGTGGTCTTCGCGGCTGAGGCGTGACACCGGTGGTGCCACGCCTCAGCGGGGTCGCGCGGATCGTCGCGTCGGGCTCGGCCCGGGCGGTGCGGATCAGCCGGAGAACGGCTCGAAGCTGACCACGGTCACCTTGATGTCGGCGCCGCTGGGGGCCGTGTAGGTGCAGGTCTGGCCGGCCCGACCGCCCAGGATCGCCTTGCCCAGCGCGGACTCGGGGCTGTAGACCGTCAGCTCGGTCGTCGACGCGATCTCCCGGGAGCCGAGCAGGAACGTCTCGGTGTCGTCCTTGTCGTCGTCGAAGTAGATCGTGACGACCATGCCGGGGGACACCACGTCGGCGGTCGGCGCCTCGCCGACCTGCGCGGTGCGGAGCAGCTCCTTCAGGTAGAGGATGCGCCCCTCCGCCTTGCCCTGCTCCTCGCGGGCGGCGTGGTAGCCACCGTTCTCCCGCAGGTCGCCCTCCTCGCGCCGGGCGTTGATCTCGGCGGCGATGACCGGCCGGTTGGCGATCAGCTCGTCGAGCTCGGCCTGGAGCCGGTCGTATGCGTCCTGGGACAGCCAGGTGGCGGGCGCCTCGTTGCCAGTGGACACAGGCGATCTCCTCAGATGTGCGTGCTGGCTGACAGGTGAAACTCCAAGTTACCAGTGCGGTACGACACGGGGGTGTCGACGATCACCGGCGGTGCCCCGGTTCGGCGCCGCCGGCCCGTCGTGCCGGCGCGTCCGGCCCGCGTCGTGGCTGCTCAGGCCGGGGGCCGGCAGCGCACCACCTCGCCGATGAAGGGGCGGGCGCTGGTGACCAGCCGGTGTTGCGCGGTCACCTGCCGCCGGCCCGGCCGGGCGGTCACCGTGACCTCTTCCCTCGCCACCTCGGCGCCGTCGCGGTCCCGGGCGCGCAGCAGGCACACCGCGGAGCCGCCGTCCGGCACGGTGACCCGGAAGTCGACCAGCACCTGGCTGTCGGTTATCCCGGTGTAGGTGATCACCTGGGCGTCGTAGTTCGGGTCGCCGTACTGCCGGTAGAGCCGGACCGTGACCAGGCTCAGGACCGCGACGAGGGCGATCACCAGCAGCGCCGCCAGCAGCGGTCGGCGGCGGCCGGGCTCCCGGCGGCGGCCGTACCGGCCGGGCGGGAAGGCCGGCGCGCCAGGGGTAAGTGTGGCGTGCGTCTCGGTCACCGGCGGGTATCTCCTGGCGTTGTTGTCGGCGGCATCGGCAAGAATGGCAGAGTTCCATCTTCCCAGCCCGTCCCGTCGTCAAGAATGACACGTCGGCACCGCCAGGTTCCGGCGCGGGGGGAGGATTCCGGCAGGTCAGCCGGGCGGTCCCGCGGGGGGTCCGCCGGGCGGCAGAGACGAGGAGCGCCGACGTTGGCAGAGCGACTGCGACTGATGGCCGTTCACGCGCACCCTGACGACGAGTCGAGCAAGGGTGCCGCGACCACCGCGAAGTACGTGGCCGAGGGCGTGGACGTCCTGGTGGTCACGTGCACCGGCGGCGAGCGCGGCAGCGTGCTGAACCCCAAGATGGACCGGCCGGACGTGTGGGCCAACATCGCCGAGATCCGCCGCGGCGAGATGGACGCCGCGCGGGCCATCCTCGGCGTCGAGCAGGCGTGGCTCGGCTTCGTCGACTCCGGCCTGCCCGAGGGCGACCCGCTGCCGCCGCTGCCGGAGGGCTGCTTCGCGCTGCAGGACGTCGAGGTGGCGGCCGGCCCGCTGGTGCGGCTGATGCGACAGTTCCGCCCGCACGTCGTCACCACGTACGACGAGGAGGGTGGCTACCCGCACCCCGACCACATCATGACCCACAAGATCAGCGTGGCCGCCTTCGACGCCGCCGGCGACCCGGAGCGCTACCCGGAGCTGGGCGAGCCGTGGCAGCCGCTCAAGCTCTACTACGACATCGGCTTCTCCAAGGGCAAGATCATGGCGCTGCACGAGGCGATGCTGGCCGCCGGCCTGGAGTCGCCCTACGAGGACTGGCTCAAGCGCTGGGACGACCGGCCCGACAAGGGCCCCCGGATCACCACCCGGGTGGAGTGCGCCGACTACTTCCCGGTCCGCGACGACGCCCTGCGCGCCCACGCCACCCAGATCGACCCGGACGGCTTCTGGTTCCACGTGCCGATGGAGGTGCAGCGGCGCGCGTGGCCCACGGAGGACTTCGAGCTCGTCCGCTCGCTGGTCGACAGCCCGCTGCCCGAGTCCGACCTCTTCGCCGGGGTGCGCGAGACGGTCCATGCCCGCTGATCCGGCTGCGGGCTACCCTGGTCACCAACCGCACACCGGAGGAACGCCATGCTGACCGCTGCACAGGTGCTCGCCCAGAACAACTTCGGGGACACCCGCTCGGGTGGCCTGGCCGGGCCGATGGGCCTCTTCCTCATCCTGATCCTGGCGACCGCCACCATCCTGTTGATCCGCAACATGAACGCCCGGCTGCGGCGGCTGCCCGACCGGTTCCCCGCGCAGGGGTCGGCTGTCGACCCGCACCGGGCCGACGCGGCAGTCGTCGATCCGACAGACGGGACCGGGCCGCAGGATTCATCCGCCGACGCTCCCAACGGGCGTCAGCAGCGCCGCAACGGCTAGTCCACGCATGATTCACGTCGAACCGGGTCGTCGCCCCCTGTTGCGGTCACCGGGTTTGCCTTAGCCTTCCGCCGGGGGGACCAAGAGTTCCCGAGCCGTGCGCGGGAGGGGGCGCCGATGACCACCACAGCAGCGGCCGCCCGGCGTACCGGCGACCGGCCCTCGGGCGGAGGGGATCGGTGACCTCCGGCAGGGCCGGCGAGTCGCCCGACCGGCTCGAAGGCCGCGGCACCCCGCCGCGGCTGCTCCTGCTCACCGCCGCCGTCGCGCTGACCGCCCTGGTCGCCGCCGCGGTGGGGTGGACGCTGCCGACGCGCCTGCCCACCGACGACCCGCTCGGCGGGCCGGCCCGGTTCGGCGTCGCCGTCGTCGTGTTCGCCCTCGCCCAGCTCGCCCGGCTGCGGTTCCGCACCGCCGCCGGGATGGTGAGCATCACCTGGGGCGAGGCCGCGCTGATCATCTGTCTCTACCTCGCACCCGCCGGCTGGCTGCCCTCCGCCGCGCTGCTCGGCGCCGGGCTCGCCTGGTCGGCGATGTCACTGCTGGGCGACCGCCGCCCGGTGCTGGAGGTCGTCCGGATCACGGCCTCGCTGACCGCCGCCACCGCGCTGGCCGTCTCGGTCACCACCGCGCTCGGCCGGCCGCTGCTGGCCGCGCCGACGCCGGGGCTCGCCCTGGCCGTGGTCGCGGGGTCGGTCGCCTACCTGCTCGCCACCGCCTGGCTGGGCGGGGCCACCCTGGCGCTGCGGCACGGGATCCCGATCGCCCCGCCGCTGCTCGCCGCGCTCCGCGGCAAGCTGCTGATGTTCGTCGGCAACGTCGCCGTCGGGCTGGTCGTGGTGGCGCTGCTGGAACTCGACGCGCGCTGGCTGCTGCTGCTCCCGCCGCCGCTCTGGCTGCTCCAGCAGACCTACCGGCACCGGCTCCGCGCCGACCAGGAGCGGCGCACCTGGCGGGCCTTCGCCGAGGCCACCGCCGCGCTCAACCAGCTCGACGAGCGGGGGGTCGCCACCGCGGCGGTGACCGGCGCGCTGACGCTGTTCAACGCGGAACTCGTCCACGTCGACGTTGCCCGGGGCGACGGTCGGTGGCGGCGCTACCGGGGCGACCCGGGCGGCCACCTGGTCGACCGGGAGGTCGCGCCACCCGGACGGACCGACCCCGAGGAGCACGAGCTGGTCCGCGGCCTCACCGTGGGCGCCGCCCGGGTGGGTGAGCTGCGGATCCGCTTCCCGCGCTCGGCGCCGCCGACCGCGCGGGAGCGCGACGCGGTGGCCGCGTTCGGCGACGCCCTCGCCGCCGCCCTGCACGACGCCGCCACCCACCGGGAGCTGCGGCTGGTCACCGCCCGCTCGTCGTACGAGGCGGTGCACGACCAGCTCACCGGGCTGGTGAACCGCTCGGCCATGCTCAGCAAGGGCGACCAGGCGCTGCGGCAGCTCGCCCACGACCACCCGGTGGCGCTGCTGCTGCTCGACATCAACCAGTTCAAGGAGGTCAACGACACCCTCGGGCACGCCGCCGGCGACCAGTTGCTGCGGTTGACCGCCAACCGGCTGGGCACCCTCGTCCGCCCCGGTGACCTGCTCGCGCGGCTCGGCGGCGACGAGTTCGCGCTGCTGCTGACGTCGGTCCCGGTGCTCGGCGACCGGACCGCCCCGATGGCGTACGCGTTGCGGCAGGCCCGCGAGATCGCCGAGCGGCTCGCCGCGCCGACCGAGGTGGCGGGGGTCCGGATGTCCGTCGAGGTCTCCGTCGGGGTGGTGGTCGCCGACGCCGGCACCGCCGACCTGACCGAGCTGCTGCGCCGGGCCGACATCGCGATGTACCAGGCCAAGGAGGGCGGCGGCAGCGTCGCCGCGTACGACTCCACCAGGGACGCCGCGAGCACCGACCAGCTGGCCCTGCTGGCGGAGTTGCGCGAGGCGCTGAAGGCCGACGACCAGTTGGTGCTGGCGTTGCAGCCGGCGGTCGACCTGGCCACCGGCGCGCCGACCGGGGTGGAGGCGCTGATCCGCTGGCGGCACCCGCGCCGGGGCTGGCTGGGCCCGCACGACTTCATCCGGCCGGTGGAGAACAGCGAGCAGCTCGGCGCCTTCACCCGCTACGTGCTGGACAAGGCGCTCGCCGTCGCCGCCGGCTGGGCCCGGGACGGGCTCGACGTGCCGATCTCGGTCAACCTCTCGGCGCGCAGCCTGCTCGACCCCCGCCTGCCCGCCGAGATCGCCGAGGCGCTGCGGCGGCACGAGGTGCGGCCGGACCGGCTGGTCCTGGAGATCACCGAGACCGTCGTGATGAGCGAGCTGGAGGTCATCGACGAGGTGCTCAGCACGCTGCGGTCGATGGGCGTGCAGCTCGCGGTGGACGACTTCGGCACCGGTTTCTCCTCGCTGACCTTCCTCACCCGGATCGCGGTCGACGAGCTCAAGGTGGACCGCTCCTTCGTGATCCGGATGGCCGACTCGCCGGAGGCGGCGGCGATCGTGCGGACCACCGTCGGGCTGGCCCACGAGCTGGGCCTGCGGGTCGTCGCCGAGGGCGTGGAGACCGCCGAGCAGCGCTCGGCCCTGGCCGAGCTGGGCTGCACCGCCGCCCAGGGTTACCACTTCTTCAAGCCGATGCCGGCCGACAAGATCGGCGCCGTCCTCGGCACCCTCCTCGACGAGGCCCGCCCCAACGTCTTCCCCCTCCGCGCCGACGGCGCCTCCTGACCGTCCGGCGGGTGCGCCCCGGGGTGGTTATGGTCGTCGGGTGAACCGACTCGCCGACGCCACGAGCCCGTACCTGCTTCAGCACGCCGACAACCCGGTCGACTGGTGGCCGTGGTGCGACGAGGCGTTCGCCGAGGCGAAGCGGCGCGACGTGCCCGTGATCATCTCGGTGGGCTACGCCGCCTGCCACTGGTGCCACGTCATGGCCCACGAGTCGTTCGAGAACGAGCAGGTCGGCGCCCTGATGAACGACGACTTCGTCTCGATCAAGGTGGACCGCGAGGAGCGTCCCGACGTGGACGCCGTCTACATGACCGCGACCCAGGCGATGACCGGGCAGGGCGGCTGGCCGATGACCGTCTTCGCCACCCCGGACGGCACCCCGTTCTTCTGCGGCACCTACTTCCCCCGGCCGAACTTCGTCCGGCTGCTCGAGTCGGTCGCCGCCGCCTGGCGGGACCAGCGGGACGCCGTGATCAAGCAGGGCGCCGCCGTGGTCGAGGCGATCGGTGGCGCCCAGGCCGTCGGCGGCCCCACCGCGCCGCTGGACGCCGCGCTGCTCGACGCCGCGGCCGAGCAGCTCGCCGGGGAGTACGACGCCGCGAACGGCGGTTTCGGCGGCGCGCCCAAGTTCCCGCCGCACATGAACCTGCTCTTCCTGCTCCGCCACCACCAGCGCACCGGCTCGGAGCGCAGCCTGGAGATCGCCCGGCACACCTGCGAGGCGATGGCCCGGGGCGGCATCTACGACCAGCTCGCCGGGGGCTTCGCCCGCTACTCCGTCGACGCGCACTGGACCGTGCCGCACTTCGAGAAGATGCTCTACGACAACGCGCTGCTGCTGCGGGCGTACACCCAGCTCTGGCGGCTGACCGGCGACCCCCTGGCCGCCCGGGTCGCCGCCGAGACCGCCGCCTTCATGATCGACGACCTGGGCACGCCCGAGGGCGGCCTCGCCTCCGCGCTGGACGCGGACACCGAGGGCGTCGAGGGGCTCACCTACGCCTGGACGCCGGCCCAGCTCGTCGAGGCGCTGGGGGAGGACGACGGCCGCTTCGCCGCCGACCTGTTCGCGGTCACCGAGGCCGGATCTTTCGCCCCTCATTCCGCCTCCGCGCCGCAAGGCGGCGCTCCGGACGGAAGGAAGGGCGTCGAGCATGGCAGCAGCGTGCTGCGGCTGGCCCGGGACGTTGACGACGCCGCCCCGGAGGTGGCCGCGCGCTGGGAGCGGGTCCGGGCGCGGCTGCGCGAGGTCCGCGACACCCGGCCGCAACCGGCCCGCGACGACAAGGTGGTCGCCTCCTGGAACGGGCTCGCGGTCACCGCGCTGGTCGAGCACAGCGCGCTCACCGGCGACCCGGTCACCGCCGCCGCGGCCGTCCGGATCGGCGAGGTGCTCGCCGACCGGCACATCGTGGACGGGCGGCTGCGTCGGGTCTCCCGGGCCGGCGTGGTCGGCGAGCCGGCCGGCGTGCTGGAGGACCACGGCTGCGTGGCCGAGGCGTTCTGCGCGCTGCACCAGCTCACCGGCGAGGGGCGCTGGCTGGAGCTGGCCGGCCAACTGCTCGACACCGCGCTGGAGCGGTTCGCCGCCCCGGGCGGTGCCTTCTACGACACCGCCGACGACGCCGAGCGGCTGGTCACCCGCCCCGCCGACCCCACCGACAACGCCACCCCGTCCGGGCGCTCGGCGATCGTCGCGGCGCTGGTCGCGTACGCGGCGCTGACCGGTGAGACCCGCTACCGGGAGGCCGCCGAGGCGGCGCTGTCGACCGTGGCGCCGATCGTCGGCCGGCACGCCCGGTTCACCGGCTACGCGGCGACCGTCGGCGAGGCGCTGCTCTCCGGGCCGTACGAGATCGCGGTGGTCACCGACGAGCCGACCGGCGACCCGCTGGTGGCGGCGGCGCACCGGCACGCCCCACCCGGCGCGGTGATCGTGGCGGGCCGCCCGGGCCAGCCCGGCGTGCCGCTGCTCGCCGACCGGCCGATGGTCGACGGGCGGCCCACCGCGTACGCCTGCCGGGGTTTCGTCTGCGAGCGCCCGGTGACGACGGTGGACGACCTCGTCGGCCAGCTCGGCCGGCGCTGAGGCTCACGGCCAGAGCAGCTCGCGTTCCCAGGCCGCGCCCGCGCGGCGGTAGCGCAGCCGCACGTGCCGGCGCTGCGCGTCGGCCTGCCAGAACTCGACGCTGTGCGGCGCGACCGCGTAGACGGTGTGTGTCCCGGCGACCAGGTCCGGCTCGGCGGCCAGCCGCTCCCGGACCCGGGTCAGCTCGCGGTCCAGCTCGGCGTGGTCGGAGAGCACGTCGCTCTGCCGGCCGGCCAGGCCGGCCACCCGTGACCCCTCGGGCCGGGCCAGGAAGTCGGCCCGGGAGACGGCGGGGTCCGCGGGGGCGGCGATCCCCCGCACCCGGACCTGGCGGCCCTGCTCGCGCCAGTGGAAGCTGAGCGCGGTCCGGGGGTTCGCGGCGAGCTGGCGGCCCTTGGCGCTGGCCGAGCTGGTGGCGAAGTGCCAGCCGGCCTCGTCGAGGTCCTTGAGGATCAGCACCCGGGCGTCCGGCATGCCGTCGGCGTCGACGGTGGAGACGGTCATCGCGTGCGGCTCGTCGACGCCGGCGTCGACCGCGCCCGCCATCCACTCGACGAAGAGGGCCAGCGGGTCGGCCGGGGCCGCGGTCGGATCGAACGACGGCATGTCGTGCGCGAGCACCGGCAGGCCACGGAGCAGGGTACGCATCGTCATGCCATGATCCTTTCAGCAGGGGCGACGGGTGTTCGATGCGCCATCCGGCGGCGCGGGCGGCGGGTCGCCCCGATAAGCTGGCGCCGCTATGGATTCCCGTACCGGTCTGCCTGTTGTCGGCATGGTGGGTGGCGGCCAGTTGGCCCGGATGACCCACCAGTCCGCGATCGCCCTCGGCCAGTCGCTGCGCGTGCTCGCGCTGGCCCCCGACGACGGCGCCGCGCTGGTCGCCGCCGACGTCCAGTACGGCGACCACACCGACCTCGCCGCGCTGCGCACCTTCGCCAAGGGCTGCGACGTGGTCACCTTCGACCACGAGCACGTCCCCACCGAGCACATCCGGACGCTGGCCGCCGAGGGCGTGAAGCTCTTCCCGCCGGCCGACGCGCTGCTGCACGCCCAGGACAAGCGGGTCATGCGCGAGCGGCTCGGCGAGCTGGGCGCGCCGAACCCGGCGTGGCGGCCCGTGGCCGAGCCCGCCGACCTGGTGGCCTTCGGCGACGAGGTCGGCTGGCCCGTCGTGCTCAAGGCGGCCCGCGGCGGGTACGACGGCCGGGGTGTCTGGATGGCCGGCGACGCCGCGCAGGCCGCCGAGCTGGCCGCCACGCTGCTGGCCGGCGGCACCCGGCTGATCGTCGAGGAGCGGGTGCCGCTGCGCCGGGAGCTGGCCGTGCAGGTGGCCCGCTCGCCGTTCGGGCAGGTCGCCGCCTACCCGGTGGTCGAGACCGTGCAGCGCGACGGCATCTGCGTCGAGGTGCTCGCGCCCGCGCCGGACCTGCCCGAGGAGCTGGCGGTCGCGGCCCAGCAGCTCGCCATCGACCTGGCCACCGCGCTCGGCGTGGTCGGTCTGCTCGCGGTGGAGCTGTTCGAGGTGGCCGATCCGGCCGCGCCCGGCGGCAGCCGGATCGTGGTGAACGAGCTGGCGATGCGGCCGCACAACTCCGGCCACTGGACCATCGAGGGCGCGCGCACGTCGCAGTTCGAGCAGCATCTGCGAGCGGTGCTCGACTACCCGATGGGGGACACCTCGTTGACCGCGCCCGTCGTGGTGATGGCGAACGTGCTCGGCGGCGAGCCGGGCGGGATGTCGATCGACGAGCGGCTGCACCACCTCTTCGCGGCCGAGCCGGGCGCGAAGGTGCACCTCTACGGCAAGCAGGTGCGACCCGGCCGCAAGATCGGGCACGTCACGGTGCTCGGCGAGGACCTGGACGACGTACGGACGCGGGCCGCCCGGGCCGCCCGCTGGCTGCGGGAGGGGCACCAGTGAGTGAGCTTGCGAGCCCCGCGGTCGCGAACGAGAGGCAGGCGGGGTGAGCGCGAGGAGTGAGCTTGCGAGCCCCGCAGTCGCGAACGAGAGGCAGGCCGGAGTGAGCACCGTCGGTTTGATCATGGGCAGTGACTCGGACTGGCCGACGATGAAGGCCGCCGCCGAGGTGCTGGACGAGTTCGAGGTGGCGTACGAGGTCGAGGTGGTCTCGGCGCACCGTACCCCGGTCAAGATGATCGACTACGGCCGGGCCGCCGTCGACCGGGGTCTGAAGGTCATCATCGCCGGGGCGGGCGGCGCCGCCGCCCTGCCGGGCATGGTCGCCTCGGTCACCCCGCTGCCGGTGATCGGCGTGCCGGTGCCGCTGAAGCACCTCGACGGGATGGACTCGCTGCTCTCCATCGTGCAGATGCCGGCCGGCGTGCCGGTGGCCACGGTGTCGATCGGCAACGCCCGCAACGCCGGGCTGCTCGCCGTCCGCATCCTGGCCGCCGCCGACCGCACCCTGCTCGATCGCATGTCGGCCTACCAGGCGGACCTGGAGCAGCTGGTGGCCGAGAAGGACGCCGCCCTCCGCGCCTCCCTCGCCTGAGCGTCCCTCAGCGCCCCCTCGCCTGACCGCCCTCCCCGGACGCGCCGCCGCCCGGCGGGCTCTGCTGTCCCGCGCCCGGCGCCCCGCGCCCCGCGCCCGGCGCCCGCGCCCGCGACGGCCCGGGTCGGCAGCGACGTCGGCCCTGGGCGCTGCGGCTGCGGGCGGGCTCGCGAGCGGTACCGACGCGGCCGGTCGGTGGTGACGGGGTGATCAGCCGGGCACCGACCACGCCGAGAGGTGTGGGCGACTCCTGAGCGCGCATGGGGGTGTGGTTTTCCGTACCCAGCCGTTGGGGTCGGCCCGCTGAGGTCGGCGGTCGACCTCATGGTCCGGGCCGAGGCGGGTCCATAGCGTTGTCGGCATGATCAGTTTGTGGCATGCGTCGATGGACGCTGGCTCGTTGGCCCAGGAGTCGGACCCGCCGTCGGGCGGCCTGGTGGGGTTGGTGACCGACCTCGTGGAGCGGCTCGGTGCGCCCGGCGCCGGCTTGGCGGTGGCGTTGGAGAACCTGTTCCCGCCGATTCCGAGTGAGGTGATCCTGCCGCTGGCCGGGTTCACCGCCAGTCAGGGCAAGATGAACCTGTTCGCCGCGATCATCTGGACCACGATCGGTTCGGTGGTGGGCGCGGTGGTGCTGTACTACGTCGGCGTCGCGCTCGGACGGGACCGGCTCCGCGCGATCGTCGCGCGGATGCCGCTGATCAAGCTGAGCGACCTCGACAAGACGGAGGCGTGGTTCGCCCGGCACGGGGTGAAGACGGTCTTCTTCGGGCGCATGATCCCGATCTTCCGCAGCCTCATCTCCATCCCGGCCGGCGTGGAACGCATGCCGATCGCCACGTTCCTGATCTACACCACGTTGGGCAGTCTGATCTGGAACACCGTGTTCATCATGGCCGGCTACCAGCTCGGGGAGCACTGGCACTCCGTCGAGTCGTACGTCGGGACGTTCCAGAAGGTCGTCATCGCGGTCTGCGCGCTCGCCGTGGGGTACTTCGTCGTCTCCCGCCTGGTCACAATGCGTCGGAGCGGATCGGGGACGCAGAACGAACCCGCACCGAACGCCCCGGAACCACACGGGTCGGGCACAAGCGTCGAGCCGTACGGCTACTCCGGGGTCCCTGCGTCGGTCAGAGCCGCACGCGGCAACGTGTACGGGACGCCCCGCCGGTCGGGGGAGGGCCGATGATGCCGGGTATCGAGGGTCACGCACCGGCGCGCCGCCGGCGGCATGCCGTCCGTACGCCCTTCACCACGCGGATGGGCCGGTGGAGCGCCAACCATCCCTGGCTCGCCATCACGGCCTGGCTGTGTTTCGTGCTGGCCAGCGTGGCCGGTGGCAGCCTGGTCGGCACGGTCGAGGCCACCACGCAGGACAGCCTGCACGGGGAACTGGCCCGTGCGGACCGCATCGAGCAGGCCGGGGCCTTCCCCGAATCCCCGGCGGCGGAGAGCGTCCTGATCACGGCGCGGACCGGCGAACTCGATCTCGACCGTGCGCGGGCCGTGGCCACCGACCTGTCGGCGCGCATGCGCGCTTTGCCCGACGTGGCGAAGGTGGCGGACCCGATCACCTCCCCCAGCCGTCAGGCGGTGCTGGTCGAGGTGGAGATGGCCGGTTCGGCGGACGACGCCGACGCGCGGGTCGGGCCGCTGCTGGAGGCCACGTCGCAGGCGCAGCAGCGGCACCCCGACCTCCGGGTGGAACAGGTGGGATCGGGTTCCCTGGGGAAGGCGCTGACCGAGACGCTGGCGGCGGACTTCGTCAAGGCGGAGCTGATCAGCGTGCCGGTGGCGCTGGTGATCCTGCTGTTCAGCTTCGGCGCGTTGATCGCCGCCGGCGTGCCCGTCGTGCTGGCGTTGTCGGCCGTGGCCGGCGCGATGGGCCTGGCCCAGTTCGCCTCGCACATCTTCCCGGCGGGGGAGATGGTCAACAGCATCATCCTGCTGATCGGCATGGCGGTCGGCGTCGACTACTCGCTGTTCTACCTGCGCCGCGAGCGGGAGGAACGGGCCCGCGGACGCGACCACCGCAGCGCGGTCGAGATCGCGGCCCGCACCTCGGGGCACGCCGTGCTGGTCTCCGGCGTGGCCGTCATGGTCGCCATGGCCAGCCTGTTCCTGGTCGGCGACAACACGTTCAGCTCGATGGCGACCGGCTCCATTCTGGTCGTCGGCGTAGCCATGATCGGATCCCTCACCGTCCTGCCCGCGATCCTGGTCGTCCTCGGGCGGTGGGTGGACCGGCCACGCGTGCCCTTCCTGGGCCGGCGGATCCAGCGGGCGGAGCGCAGCCGCTTCTGGGCGGCGGTCCTGCGGCCGGCGCTGCGCGCGCCGCTGGCGACGTTCGTGATCTCCGTCGGAGTGCTGGTCGTCGTCGCCGTCCCGGCGCTGGGGATGAACCTCAAGCGGCCCACCCTCACCGACCTGCCCCGCTCGATCCCGATCCTGCACACCTACGACCGCCTGGCCCAGGCGTTCCCCGGCAACGACCTCGGCACCAGCCACCTCGTCGCGATCCGCACCGGCGGCGCGGGCGGGCCGGCGGTGGAGCGGGAGATCACCGATCTCGCCGCGCGGATCAAGGGGGACAGCCGGTTCGCCCAGGACCGCCCCCCGACCGTGCGCAGGTCCGCCGACGGCACCGTCTTCCTGGCGACCGTCCGGGTGGCGGGCACCACTGACAGCCACGCGGCGGCCCAGTCGCTGCACCGGCTGCGTGCCGAGTTGCTGCCGCAGACGGTCGGCACGGTCCCGGGCACGGAGTGGGCGGTGGCCGGCCGTACCGCCAGCGACGCCGACTTCCGCGACCGCATGGCTGACGCGCTGCCGGCGGTCGTCGCGTTCGTGCTCGCCATGACCTTCCTGGTCATGCTCGTCACGTTCCGCTCGGTCGTGGTGGCGCTGACCTCGATCCTGCTCAACGCGATCTCCGTGGCCGCCTCGTACGGGCTGCTGGTGCTGGTCTTCCAGCACACCTGGGCGGAGGACCTGCTCGGGTTCACCTCCAACGGCGCGATCGTGTCCTGGCTGCCGCTGATGCTGTTCGTCATCCTCTTCGGGCTCTCCATGGACTACCACGTCTTCGTCGTGAGCCGCATCCGCGAGGCGGTCCAGCGGGGTGTGCCCACCCGGCAGGCGATCGAGCAGGGCATCGTCTCTTCGGCGTCCACGGTCAGCAGTGCCGCGATCATCATGGTCGCCGTGTTCGCCATCTTCGCCACCCTGTCGATCGTCGAGTTCAAACAACTCGGCGTGGGGCTCGCCGCCGCGATCCTGATCGACGCCACCGTCATCCGCGCTGTCGTCCTGCCGTCGCTCATGCGCCTGCTCGGCGAGGCGAACTGGTGGGCCCCGCGGTTCCTCGCCGGCCGCCGTGGGACGACGGTCGCGGACGCCGACCGTGACGCCGACACGCAGGTCCTCATGGCGGCCGTCGACCGGTAGCCGGGTCGGCGGTCCGGCGCGCGTGACCGGCTGCTGCCCCCGCCGATCCAACCCGACACACCGAACTGGAAGACCCGACACACACCGAACTGGAAGGAGGACGGGGACACCGGCCCGCAGGGGCACGGCGGCCCTGACGACAGATGACCACTTCATGGGACCCCACGGCGCCGGGCGTGCTCCGGCTGCCCTCCGGCCGGCTCGTCCGCGGCCGGGGACTCCGACGCCCGCTCCCGCAGGGGGTGGAACCCACCTTCGCGCTCTATCTCCTCGGCAGCCGGCCGGCCCCGGTCACCTGGGAGCACCGCTGGCTGCGCTGGCCCGACTTCTGGCTGCCGTCCGACCGGGTCGCGACCGCCGCCGCGTTGCGCGAGGCGTGGGCCCGCGCCGAGGACGGCCGCGTCGAGGTCGCCTGCGGCGGCGGGAAGGGGCGCACCGGCACCGCCCTCGCCTGCCTTGCGGTCATCGACGGGGTGCCGAACGACCAGGCGGTCGCCTACGTCCGGCGGCACTACTCCGCACAGGCCGTCGAAACCCCCGGGCAGCGCCGTTACGTCGCCCGGTTCCAGTAGCCGGCCCCGACGACCAGGGGCCGCGGCGGGGGCGATGGTCCGCCGTCGTGTGCTCCCGACCCGCGCGGACGCCGACGAGCAGCAAGGGCTGATCGTCGGCGGCGCTCGTCGCGCCGGGGCGCGAGCCCGCGTCCGGTCCTCAGCCCGACATCCGCGTCCCGCCCCACCCCGGCGCTGCCCGCCGGGCTCCGCGCCTCACCGCATGCCGCGCAGGGCCGTCTGGAGGCGTTCCTGGGCGCGGCGGCGGCGCTCGTTGCTCGCGCCGAGCACCAGCAGCAGGATCCCGACCGGGATCAGCGCCAGCCACGGCCCGAAGCTGAACAGCGCGTGCACCGCCGCGACCGCGGTGACGCCGGCGCCGACGATCACCGGCGCCTGCTGCTGGCTCATCGACCCGAAGATGAGCACCGCCACCGCGCCGAGCAACAGCAGCACCTGCCGCAGCGAGCTGGACTCGGTGGCCAGCACGATCGCCAGGGTCGGCACGAACGCGGCGACCAGCGCCGGCCCGTACGCGACCCAGCTGCTCAGGTCGGGCCGGTGCCGCAGCTCCAGCACTCCGACGAGCAGGGCGAGAGCCGCGAACGGCAGCGTGTACGCCTCCGGCAGCGCCACGTCGGCCACCCGCATCAGGATCCACCAGGCGGCGATCTCGCAGACCACCACCGCCCAGAACAGGATGCGCCGCTCCACCGGCCGGCGGCCCGGCCGGGTGGCCGCCACCCCGAGGACCGCGCCCCAGGCCGCCAGCAGCGCCGCGATGTGCCGCGGCGAGTCGAAGGCCAGGGCCAGGGCGATCAGGGCGGCCCCGTGGCCGCTCCACTCCACCGTGGCCGCCTCGCGCTGGGCCTCGGGGCGGCGCAGCCGGGGCAGCGTCGCGGCGAACACCTGCAGGGCCGCGCCGACCGCCAGCACGCCGAACGCGGACCAGACGGCCGCGAGCCCGGCCACGAGGCCGGCGGTGAGCACGAACAGCTGCGCCATCAGCGAGGCGAAGAGCCAGCCGAGGATGCGTGCCCGCTGCGTGACGCCGAAGAGCGCCGCCACCGTGCCGACGCCGACCGCGCCGCCCAGCGTGAACAGCGTCAGCTCCCGGGTGGCGAGGCTGCCCGCCAGCCCCGCGCCCCCGGCGGCCAGCCCGATGGCGAAGACCAGCACCCGGGTCAGCCGCAGCGAGCGGGCCCGCTCGACCAGCGGCGGCGGCGGGGTCAGCGCCAGGCCCAGCATCGAGATGGTGAAGACCGCCAGCGCGGCGAGGGTGCTCGCCGGCCAGCCGTTGCCCAGCGAGACCGGGGTGATCAGCAGGGTCACGGCCGCGCCGGGCAGCACCACCGGCACCGCCCGGGAACGCCGGCCGCCGCTGAACCCGGTGGCCGCCAGCGCGGCGGTCGCGGTGAGCAGCAGCGCGGTCAGCACGTGGGTGGCGTCGACCGCGCCCGGTGGCGGGGTGAGCAGTTCCGGCGGCGGCCCCTGCCAGACCCGGGCGAGGCTGCGGTGCGGCTCGACCAGGGCGACGACCAGGGACGGCGCGATCGACACCAGCGCCAGGACGGTGGGCAGCGCCGCGACGGCGAGCGCGCCGGCGGCCGGGCTGACCCGCCAACGCCGCTGCGTGCCGTCGTCCGGCAGGCGCCGCAACGCCCCGTCGAGCAGCACCGACCAGCGCCGCACCGGCTGGGCCGAGTCGGCCGGTGGCTCGGTCGCCGCGCGGACCAGTTCGGCGAGCACCCCGAGCAGGGCCGCGGCGGCGGCGTAGACACCGACGGGCAGCCCGGTGGGGATGGCGGCCAGGGCGCTGACCGTCGCGCCGCCGGCCACCGTCGCGCTCGCCCAGGGCAGGTACTGCGGGACCTGCCGCCGCACGGCCGCCACCGCCGCCAGGCCCAGGCTGGACGCGGCCAGCGCGGCCGTGAGCACCACCTCGGGCGAGCGGCCGAACTCGGCCGCCAGCGCCGCGACCGCGCCCGGGAACGCGAGCAGGGCGGCACCGGCGGCGGCACCCCCGATCTGCGCCAGGTGCGGCGGCATCCCCTCGGTCTCGATGTCGTCCACCAGCGGCGCGGCCAGCGACCGGGCCAGCGCCGCCACCACCACGCCGATCAGCGCGATGCTGCCCAGGGCCAGCGCGGTCGTCCACGGCCGGACCAGGCCGGCACCGGCGGCGTGCAGGGCGACCACCCCCGCCACGACCGCCCGGGACGACCCGGCGCGTGGGTCCACCGCGGCCACGGCGGCCATCCCGAAGACGGTGGCGACCATGCCGCCGACCAGGACCGGCGACCACCACGGCAGGTCGAACGCGGCCGGCGCGCCGATCGTGGCGAGCACGGCCGCCGCGCCGGACACGTCGTACTTCCACGGTGGCGGCAGGAGGACCGCGGCGGCGACGCCGAGCAGGGCCAGCGCGATCGGGGCCTGCCACGTGGACCCGCCGGTCGGCGCGGCCGGCCAGCCGGTCAGGTCGCCGGCCCAGATCGGGCCCGGGGTGGCGAGCACCCCCCACCCGCCCCGCAGCGCGCTCCAGCCGGCCAGCAGCCCGATCAGCACCCCGCCGACGGCGATGCCGAGAATCGGCCCCCGCCGCCACTCCTCGGGCATCGCCCGGGCGGCCACGGCGACCACCAGCACCAGCCCTGCGGCGACGGCGAGCTGCCCGCCGGGGGTGAGCACGGCCGCGATCCGGGCCAGGGTGGCGATCAGCGCGGCGGTGACCGCCGCGGCGGCGAGGTCGGAGCCGTCCAGGGCCAGGTCGGAGCGCCGGCCCGCGTCGATGGGGCCGGCGAACACCACCATCGCGGCGGCCACCAGCAGCAGCCCGCCGACCCAGGCGTCGGCGGCGGTGGCGCCGGGCGCCCCGAACGCGGCGGCGGTGACCACGATCGCGCCGAGGGCGGTGCCCACGGCCAGCGGCGCCGCGATGTGCCGCTGCGAGACCTGCACGATGGCGGCGTAGCCGAGGGTGACGCAGACCGCCAGGAAGCTGGCTGCCAGCACCGGCACGGTGGCCTCGCGCAGGCTCGCCGGGGTGGGCGTCGGGTCCGTCGGCACGATGGCGGCGACGAAGGCCGCGACCGCGCCCGGCAGCGCGAACGCCGCGCCGCCGGCGGCCCAGGCGGAGAGGGTGTCGGCCGCGGCCGGGGCGAGCCGCAGCCGGGGCGCCACGGCGACCAGCGCCCCGGCGGCGAAGAGCGCGAGCAGGACCGCGCTGGTCAGCGCCGGCCGGGCCAGGGCGGCGCCCGCGCCGAACAGCCCGACGCCGGCCGCGGCGGCCGCGTGCGCCACCGCCGCCCGCCCGGTCCGCGCGGAGAGCCCGACCACCCCGATGCCGATCGCGGTCAGCACTATCGGCCAGGGCGCCACGGCCCACCCGAGGCCGAACGACGCCGGCACGGCGAGCGCGGTCAGCGCCGCGCCGACCACCGCGAACTCCCGGCGGATCTCCGGCGGCAGGGCCAGCACCGCGGCCACCGTCAGCAGGAAGGCGCTCGCGGCGAGCTGCCAGGCGGCCGGGCCGACCGCGGCGGACAGCTCGGCCGCGTAGCGGCTCAGGTCGGCCTCCCACGCCGGCAGGGCGGCGCGGACGGGGGCCACCCCGGCGCGCAGGGCGCCGCCGGCGACCACCACGCCGCTGACCGTGAGCGCCACCGCCGAGGCGAGCTGCGGCCCGCGCCGGGCGGCCTCCGGCACCGCCCGGACCGCCAGCCCGGTGACCGTGATGACCGCCGCGATCAGCAGCAGCGCCCGGCCGGGCAGCGCCACCGAGGCGATCCGGCTCAGGGCGCCGATCACGGCGAGGGTGAAGATCCCGGCGCCGAGGTCGGGCAGCGGCGGCCGGCGCAGCACCAGCGTTCCGGCCAGGCCCACGGCGGCGGCCAGCAGCAGCGCCAGCCCCGCGCCGGCCGCGGTCGGCACGCTGGCCGCGCGGAGCAGGGCGGTGACGGCGTACGCGAGGGCGAGGGCGACCGCCACTCCGTGCAGCGCCCAGGCCAGCTCGCGCAGCCCCGGCACCGGGCGGGCGGCCGGGGTCGGCCCCTGCTCCGGCAGGCCGCCGTCGAGCACCTCGCCGGCCTCCTCCGGCGCCCCCTCGGGCCGGCCCTCGGCCTGGCGCTGGCGGGGCGCGGCCGGTGCCGTCGGCGCGGCGGGGGCGGCCGGTGGCTCGGGCAGGTCCCGGCGGACCGGGCGCTCCAGGGTGACCGGGGACCGGGCCAGCCAGAGGTCGAGCACGGCCACCGTGGTCAGCACCAGCGCCCAGCCGCCGGGGCCGGTGATCCGGTCGTACGCCAGCAGCGGCAGCACCGGCTGGGCGGCCAGCACGGTGGCGAACCGGGGCGCGCGCAGCCCCGACCAGCCCGCGTAGCCGAAGGAGACGCCGGCGGTGACGGCGAAGATGACCCCGGCGAAGACCGCGCCGGAGGCGCCGCCGTTGCCGATCCGGTCCACCGCCCACAGCGCGTAGCCGGCGAGCGGCACCAGGAGCAGGCCGACGGCGGAGATGGTCTCGGCGGTCGAGGTGAGCCCGCGCCGCGCCAGCACCGGCGGGGCGAGCAGCATCAGCACGGTCGCGAGCAGCAGGATGCCCAGCCGGGCCAGCGCGTCCATCGAGCTGGTGGCCACCGCGGCGAAGACCACCGCGGCGACGCCGAGCAGCAGCGCGCCGAGCCCGAGCGGGATGTTCTGCACCTCGCGGGAGGACGCCTCCGGCGGGTGCTCGGGGTCGTCGGCGTCCAGCCAGGTGGCGGTCGGTGGCGGGGGCGGGTCGTCGGGGG